>JBJOIA010000102.1:0-3024 GCA_046047395.1 Bacteroidota bacterium
ATTTGAAAGGTTTGACCTGGTGTTCTCAATAATGTTGATTCCCAATCCATTCTATTGAACAATAAAACCCCTAAAAATCCTATCAGAATAGTTAGAACGGTAATATAGCCAGCCATTCTCCAGGTGAATTTCGGTTTCTCCCCTGTTATTATTCCATTCACTGAATCATAGCGTATTAAACCCTTGGGTTGATGTGTTTTCTCCATTACCATATCGCAGGCATCAATACAAGCAGTACATCCTATACATTCTAACTGATTTGACCCATTTCGGATATCAATTCCAGTCGGACAAACCCTTACACACCAGGAGCAATCTATACATGCCCCTTGAGATTCACTATTTTCCTTCGATTTCTTCCCCCTTGGTTCCCCTCTTACAAAGTCATAAGCTACTTGAATGGAATTATTATCTAATAAAACACCTTGTAATCGTCCATAAGGACAAACTACCATACAAACCATTTCTCTAAATCTAGCAAATACAAAATAGAATACGGCTGTAAATATTAAAATTGAAATTAATCCAGTAATATGTTGGATTGGCGGTTCTGTAACTAATTTTAGCCATTCATTTTTACCAATGATATACATTAAAAATGTATTGGCTATAGCAAATGAAAGCAGAAAAAAGATTAGATGTTTAGCCCCCTTTTTTATGATTTTTTCTGTATTCCAAGGCGAATTTGCCAATCTTCTTTGGGCCTTATCATCCCCTTCAATTAAATATTCAATTTTCCGAAATAACATTTCCATAAAAATGGTTTGGGGACAAGCCCATCCACACCAAATTCTTCCGAAAATAACGGTAAATAAAGAAATGAAAATCAGAAAGGTGATTAGTCCAAATGCAACCAAATGAAAGTCTTGAGGAAAAAATGGAACACCCCAAAAGATAAATTTTCTTTCAATAATATTAAAAAGAAATAAAGGGTGATTTTCCTTTTCTAACCACGGTAATCCAAATAAAAGGATTAATAATATATAAGAAAAATAGGTCCTATATTGATAAAATTTACCAATAATTCTTCCCGGATAAATCCATAATCTCTTTCCATCTCTTGATTGATTATAAAGATGATTACGGAATTCATCATTGTCTAGATTGAATTCTTCCATGAAAACAAGGGTTAAATTTATTCTTCCTTACAGGTCTTTATCTTAAAAGGTTTGTAAAGCAAACAAACCCTTTTCCAGCCTGAAATTGCAATAAGAATAGCAATTATTATAAGTCCAACATTATATTCAGAAGGAAATACTTCCAAATACACATTGACTAACAATAAAATAGCAACAATAAAACGAATGTTTCTGTCTAAAATGCCTACGTTTTTTTTCATAACGTTAAATTTTAAAGTTTCTCACCCTGAGGTTCTTTCGCCCCTGGAGGGTTTGATCCTTTTATACTGATAATATACGAAGAAACTTTCTGAATTTGAAGTGGATCCATAGAAGATTTCCAAGAAATCATTCCTTTTTCAGGAATTCCCTCGGTAATTGTTTTAAAAATACTTTTAATATCTCCCCCATGTAACCAATATTCATCAGTTAAATTAGGTCCAATTCCTCCTTGACCTTCATTGCCATGACAGGCCACACAATTAGCGAAATATTTTTTACCTTCCTCAATAGAGGCTTGGTCTGTTAATGCAACAACATTTTCTTCATTTATTGAATTGGCAAATTGTTTTAAATATTCTTCTTTTTCAGAATTTGCCTCTTTAATTTCCGCTTGGTATTCTGCATTTTGAAGAAAACCAGATTCAGAAAAATGATAATAAACGACATAAATTCCACCGAAAAGGATTGTTGTATAAAATAACCACATAAACCAGGGAGGTGTAGGATTATCCAATTCTTGAATTCCATCGTAACTATGTGGTAATATCAATTCTTTTTCCTTTTCTAGAGGATTTAATCCCTTAAATCTCTCCCACCAAGATTTTCTTTCCCTAATTTCTTGTCCACCTGCTTTCAAAAGTATTTGTTTTAAAATCTTTTGAACTAAAAACGTGGTAATTAAAATTAATAATCCAGTTAAAAGGATTAAAATTATTAACCAATATTCTAAAAAAGTAATATTCATCTTCTCTTAGTTTTTATTATTATCTAAAGGGATTTTTTTAAAAGCTTCCACATTATTTTTATCCATTTTCCAAATATAAATTCCCACTAAAACAAAGAATATAAGGAAAATGAACATGGATATTATCATATATAAATCAGCTCCAGGGATGGTGTTAATAAATTGTTTGAACATGATTTTATTGTTTTATAGTTACACCTAATTTTTGTAAATAAGCAATTAATGCTATGATTTCCTTATTGGAATCTACCTCAATTTTCTCCTTGGCTAAATTGGATTTAATTTCATCTGCTTGTTTCATTAAATCTGCTTTAGCATTTGTGATTTCAATATTATTATAAGGTACACCAAGACTTTTCAACACTTCCATTTTTTTCTCAATATCTTGAAAATCCAAGTTTTGTTCATATAACCATGGATAAGAAGGCATGATTGAACCTGGTGATAAGGCCTGAGGATCTCTCATATGTATATAATGCCAAGAATTTGGATATTTCTGTCCCTCCCGATGTAAATCAGGTCCTGTACGTTTAGATCCCCATAAAAATGGTCGATCGTAAACATATTCACTGGATTGGGATATTGGTCCGTATCGCTCACTTTCAGAGCGTAAGGAACGGATTAATTGACTATGACATCCAACGCAACCTTCTCTAATATAAATATCTCTTCCTTCCAATTCTAAGGAGGTATAAGGTTCTACCGAGGCAATTTGATTTACAGATTTTTCGCTCATCATGGTCGGGATGATTTCAATGATAGATCCAATTAATATTACAATTAATGATCCAACTAATAATTGTGTTGGCCTTCTTTCTAACCAACTATGCCAATGCCATCCTTTATAATCCTCTTCATTTAATTTTCCTAAGGATACTGATTCATCTGCTTCATTTTCTACCAATTCACCAGATTTCATTGTCTTGAAAAGATTGATAG
>JBJOIA010000103.1:0-3670 GCA_046047395.1 Bacteroidota bacterium
CAACTATCGAAGATGATGATAATGATTTCTGGTTTGGATTTGAGCAAGAGTATTTCTTGTGGGATCCAGAAACTAATAAACCTTTAGGATTCCCTGCAAATGGTTATCCTGAGCCACAAGGGCCTTACTATTGTTCAGTTGGTGCAAAAAATGCTTATGGACGTGAAATCGTAGAAGAGCATTTAGATATGTGTTTAGAGGCTGGATTAAATGTAGAAGGTATCAATGCTGAAGTAGCTGCCGGACAATGGGAATTTCAAATTTTCTCAAAAGGGGCTGCTGATGCAGGTGACCAAATCTGGATTGCAAGATATTTATTGGAAAGAATTGGAGAGCAATATGGTGTAGCTATTAACTGGCACTGTAAGCCATTAGGAGAATTAGATTGGAATGGTTCTGGTATGCACGCTAACTTCTCTAATACAACCCTTAGAACTTGTGGAGAGAAAGCAACTTATGAGAAAATATGTTCTGCTTTTGCTCCTGTAGTAAAAGAACATATTGCTGTATACGGTGCTGATAACCACTTAAGATTAACTGGTAAGCATGAAACAGCTTCAATCAACGACTTCTCGTTCGGAGTTTCTGATAGAGGTGCTTCAATCCGTATTCCAATCGCAACTGTAGAAAAAGGATGGAAAGGTTGGTTAGAAGACCGTCGTCCAAATTCTGCTGCAGATCCTTATAAAGTAGCTGCAAGAATTATTAAAACAGTTAAAAAAGCTGAATAAATTAAGCATTTATATAAATAATGAATTAGGGACGATTTTTTCGTCCCTTTTTTTTATTTTTGCACCGAAATGAGGAAAGTTGCTTTTTATACTTTAGGTTGTAAATTAAATTTTGCTGAGACTTCTACTATCGCAAGAAGCCTTGAATCTCTGGATTTTATCAAAGTAGAATTCAATGAAAGTCCGGATTTATTCATTATAAATACTTGTAGTGTAACCGACCATGCTGATAGAAAATGTAAAAAGGTAGTTTCTGAAGCAAAAAAGATTAATCCTAAATCTATCGTTATAATTATTGGTTGCTTTGCTCAACTTAAACCTAAAGAGATTGCTGAAATTCCAGGTGTAAATCTAGTTTTAGGAGCTAATGAGAAGTTTAGAATTCCAGAAATATTACCAGAATACCTAAAACAAGATACTCAAGCCCCTCAAATTATTGCTCAGGAGATTCGATACGACCTACCTTATCATGCATCTTATTCAATAAACGATCGCACACGGACTTTTTTAAAAGTACAAGACGGCTGTGATTATCCTTGTTCCTATTGCACCATTCCATTAGCGCGCGGACAATCTCGTTCTTCAAGTATTGAAGAAGTTCTTTTTCAATCTAATGAAATTGCAGATAGTGGTATTAATGAAATAGTACTTACTGGGGTAAATATTGGTGATTTTGGTATTCAAGAAGGTTCTAGGAAAGAAAAATTTTTCGATCTAGTAAAAAAAATGGATTTAGAATCTTCCATCCCAAGATTGAGAATTTCTTCCATTGAACCGAATTTATTCAGTCCTGAAATGATTGAATATATCGCAAACTCTAAGAAATTTGTCCCCCATTTTCATATTCCCTTGCAATCTGGTTCTAATGCTGTACTTCGATTAATGAAAAGAAGATACCAACGAGAATTATATGCTCAAAGGGTGGATTTAATCAAAAAACTTATGCCCAATGCCTGTATTGGAGTTGATGTAATAGTTGGACACCCAGGCGAGACAGATGAATTATTTTTAGAAACCTTTCATTTTTTAAAGGAATTAAATGTATCCTATCTGCATGTTTTTCCTTATTCAGAAAGACCCAATACTTATGCGGTAGATATCCAGCCAAAAGTTCAAGATCGAATCAAATCTGAAAGGGTAAAACAATTGATATCTTTGTCTGATAAAAAGAAACGTGCATTTTATGAAAGCCAAATAGGAAAGCAAGGACAAGTACTTTTTGAAGAAAAAGTTGAAAATGGGAAAATGTCTGGATTTTCTGAAAATTATATTCGGGTTGAAAAGAATTATGATCCTCTTCTAGTAAATACTATTCAAACCGTACAATACCATTCTATTTCTGAAAATGTTAATATTCTCGCATTATAAGATTTAAATTTTCATAAATATTATCCGTAAAAAAAACCGAGGCAAAACCTCGGTCTTTTTTATTCACAGGATCATTATACTTAATTTACTCGAATAACGACTCATCATGCTGAGATACATCCAATCCTAATCTCTCCTCTTCTTCTGTAACTCTCAATGGAATAATCTTGTCGGTAATAATTAATAATAAATAAGAAACACCGAATGCGAATGCAGATACCATTACTAAGGCGATTAAATGCTTTACAAATAAAGCTGTTTCACCATAGAATAATCCTTGCTCAACTACTGCACCATTTACTGTGCTGGTTGCAAAAACTCCTGTTAATAACATACCCATCATTCCGCCTACACCATGGCAAGGGAATACATCCAATGAATCATCTAAATTTGATTTTGCTCTCCAATGTGCAATAACGTTAGATACGATTGCAGAAATAGCTCCAATAAATATTGCTTGTGGAACAGTTACGAAACCAGATGCTGGTGTAATCGCAACTAAACCAACTACTGCACCAATTGCAAATCCTAAAGCAGATACTTTCTTTCCTTTAGTAACATCAAATAATACCCACGATAAACCAGCTGCTGCTGCTGCAACGTGTGTTACTGCAAATGCAGATACTGCCAATGTTCCAGCTCCAAGGGAAGATCCAGCGTTGAATCCGAACCATCCGAACCATAATAAACCAGTTCCTAATAATACGTAAGGGATATTTGCTGGTGGTAAAACATTTGATTCTTGAACAGATTTTCTTCTCTTTAAATAAAGAGCTCCTGCTAATGCTGCCCAACCAGCCGACATATGTACTACAGTTCCTCCTGCAAAGTCTAAAACACCTAAGTTAAATAAGAAACCATCAGGATGCCAAGTCCAGTGTGCTAAAGGAGCATATACCACTACGATAAATAATACCATGAACAATACATAAGCTTTGAAGTTAATTCTTTCAGCTAATGCACCCGAAATTAAAGCTGGAGTGATTACGGCAAACTTCATTTGAAAAAATGCAAACAAAGCAAATGGGATAGTTAATGCGAAAGTAGTCCCTGAATAATCAAATACACCTTTGAACATAAAGAATGTAGTAGGATCTCCTACCCAACCTCCAATTGAATCTCCAAATGCTAATGAAAATCCGAATACTACCCAAATCACAGAGATAACTCCCATTGCGATAAAGGATTGTAGCATGGTTGAAATTACGTTTTTGTGATTCACCATACCGCCATAGAAATATGCTAGGCCAGGTGTCATTAATAAAACTAGTCCTGATGCTACTAACATCCATGCAGTGTCTCCAGTGTCAATTCCTTCTGTTACGAATTCTCCAGGAGCCGGACTAAAAATGGCTAATAAGGATATTGCTAATAATATAAGCAATGGAATCCAGGTGGGCTTTTGTGTTGTCATAATAATAGAATTTTAAATTTCCTAACTGAGTAAATTAATTATTAATAAGAATAAATGAAGTGTAGACCAAATGTCGCCTGAGAATTAGTTGCTTCTCCTTTTGAGTTTACGAAATTGTTCGTAGCGTAAGAATCTATTCTAATTTCTGGCTTGATTA
>JBJOIA010000104.1:0-4637 GCA_046047395.1 Bacteroidota bacterium
TGTCGCTCTAGTTGATTTAAAAAAAGGTGAAAAAGTTCAAGTGAATGGAGAGGAATTTGAATTGGTGGATGATATAAATGCAAAACATAAATTTACCACTGAATCAATTTCCAAAGGAGAAAAGGCCATTATGTATGGGGTTTTAGTGGGACATGCCTCTCAAGATATTCCAAAAGGAGGCTTAATTCATACATTCAATTTACATCATGCCTCGCAAGATTTTATTGGAAAACAAAAAGAATACGAATGGAAAGCTCCTAATATTTCAAAATATGAAAATAAGGAATTTTTAGGATATCATAGAGAAGATGGACAAGTTGGTACTGAAAACTATTGGTTGGTAATTCCTTTAGTTTTTTGCGAAAATAGAAATATTGAAATTCTAAAGAATGCACTTCTTGATGGTTTAGGTTTTAGAAAGAAGGATGTTTATTTAGAAAAAGTGGAGGGTCTTAAAAACCAATATCTTAATAATCAAAATTTAGGTTTAAGTTCCATTCAATCTGATGGAAAATTGATTCAAAAATCAGATCTTTTCGAAAATGTAGATGGCATAAAATTTCTAACCCATGAGAGCGGTTGTGGAGAAAATAAAGATGATTCTTTAATTCTTTGTGATTTACTAGCAGGATATTGCGTCAACCCAAATGTGGGAGGGGTTACGGTATTAAGTCTAGGTTGTCAACATTCCCAAATTGATGTATTTAAAGAAAAACTTAAAGAAAAGGACCCAAATTTCTCTAAACCTCTTTATATTTTTGAACAACAACAAGATAATGGTTCAGGTGTTGAGAAACTATTGAATGAGGTTATCCTAAAAACTTTTGAGGGTTTAATTGAAATCAATAAAATTTATCGTAAACCTGCCCCTTTATCAAAATTAAGGATAGGGGTAAAATGTGGAGGATCTGATGGATTTTCAGGTATTTCTGCAAATCCAGCAATCGGACATACCGCAGATTTAGTAGTAGCTTTAGGAGGAACGGTTATGATTGCTGAATTTCCAGAATTATGTGGGGTAGAACAGGAAATACAAAATAGATGTGTAAATTCTATTATTGCAGATAATTTTGGAAAAATGATGCGTGAATATGCAAAAAGAGCAGCAGCAGTTGGCGCAGGTTTTGATATGAACCCTTCACCAGGAAATATAAAAGATGGTTTAATTACAGACGCTATTAAATCTGCTGGTGCAGCAAAAAAAGCTGGTACTTCTCCATTTGTAGATGCCTTGGGATACGGAAAATATGCAACTCAAACAGGTTTAAATTTGGTTTGTACTCCAGGAAACGATGTCCTTGCAACTTCAGGAATGGCGGGTGCAGGAGCAACCATTCAATTATTTACTACTGGTTTAGGCACTCCAACAGGAAATCCAATTTCTCCAATGGTTAAATTATCCACAAATTCTAAATTAGCGCAAAAACTACCTGAAATAATTGATATCAACTGTGGTCCAATTATAGAAGGTGAAAAATCAATTGAAGGGATGGGAGAAGAAATTTTGGATTATATTATTGACCTTGCCTCAGGAAAATTTAATACAAAAGCGATGGATTTAGGACAAGATGATTTCATGTTTTGGAGAAGAGGTGTATCTTTATAAATAGACTTTGTGAAAAATGTATAATTATCAAGGAAAAAAAGTTTTAATTACTGGGGGAGGATCAGGCATTGGACGATCCATATCATTATTATTCGCTCAGCATGAAGCGGAAATCATCATTTTTGATCTAGATACACCTACAACAAATAATACTTTTGAAGAATTAAAAAATATTCAACCAAAAACTAGCTTATATTTTGTTGATATTTCAAACTATTTTGAAGTTGAAAAAGCAGCCAATTTAATTGGAAACATAGACATCCTCATTAACAATGCAGGAATTTCTCAAATTGGAAATCTTGAAAATACTTCCTCAGAAGATTTTCAAAAAATATTCGAAGTAAATGTTAAAGGAGCTTTCCATTGTTCCAAGGCATTTATTTCATCTATGAAAAAACAAAAATCTGGTGTAATTTTAAATATTGCCTCGGTGGCTGCTTCTGTTGGAATTCCAGACAGATTAGGTTATTCAATGACAAAAGGAGCTATAAAAACAATGACTATGTCGATTGCCAAGGATTATATTAAAGATGGAATTCGTTGTAATAGCATCTCTCCCGCAAGAGTATATACCCCATTTGTCGAAGGTTATTTAGAAAAAAATTATCCAGAAAATAAAGAAGAAATGTTCAATAAACTTTCCGCTACTCAACCTATTGGAAGGATGGGACAATCTGATGAAATTGCTTCTATGGCTCTTTATTTATGCTCAGATGAAGCAAGTTTTCTCACAGGATGTGATTATCCAATTGATGGCGGATTTCTATATTTAAATAATTAAAAACCTATTATGAAGACAAAATTTTTATTAATTGCCCTTTCAATTTTCAGTTTATTATCTTTCAAAGCTGATAAACCAAAAAAAATCGTATTTTTTGGTGATTCTATTACTCAAGCAGGAGTAAATCCAACTGGATATATTACTCAAATGGGTGAAATGTTAAAAGAAAAAGGACTGGCGAATCAATATGAATTAATTGGTGCTGGTATTGGAGGAAATAAGGTATATGATTTATATCTAAGACATGAAGAAGATGTATTAGCAAAAAATCCAGATATCATTGTTATATATGTTGGAATAAATGATGTATGGCATAAAACCACTTCGCGCACAGGAACTGATTATGATAAATTTGAAAGATTCTATCATGCATTAATTAAAAGATTAAGAGTTAACGGTGCTAAAATAATTATTTGTACACCATCCGTAATTGGGGAGAAAACAGATAATACTAACGAGAATGATGGTGATTTAAATTATTTTTCCACTATGATCCGAAGAATCGCCAATGAGGATGGTACAGGGCTTATAGACCTTAGATATGAATTTATGAAATATTTGAAAGTTAATAATCCAAATAATGAAATAAAAGGAATTTTAACAACAGATAGAGTTCATTTAAATGAAAATGGAAATAAATTTGTTGCAAATACCATGTGGAAAGTGATTAAAAATTATTAAAAATGCTGGATGCACATCAACATTTTTGGAATTATAATCCTGAAAGAGATACATGGATTACTCCAGATATGGCCATAATTAGAAATGATTTTTACCCATTGGAGGCTGAAATTCTCTTTAAGGATTGTGGAATAAATGGTTGTGTGGCTGTTCAAGCAGATAGTTCAGAGGAGGAAACTTTATTCCTTTTATCTCTAGCAGAACAATTTGATTTCGTAAAAGCGGTTGTAGGATGGGTCGATTTACAAGATGATTCTATTTATGAAAAATTAGATTATTTCTCACAATTTGAAGATTTAAAAGGATTTAGACATATAGTCCAAGGGGAATCCGATCAAAACTTCTTTGAAAGAGAAAGGTTTTTACGGGGTATTAAGGCTTTAAAAGCATTTAATTATACTTACGATATTTTAATATTACCTCATCAAATCGAGTCAGCTTTAAAATTTGCTAAAAAAATTGACAGCCAATCCTTAATATTAGATCATCTTGGAAAACCTCCAATTAAATCAGGAAATTGGAAGGAATGGGAAAAATGGTTTATTCAATTCAAAGATTTAAAACATTTGTCTGCAAAAATTTCAGGTATTTTAACAGAAGCAGATTGGAAAAATTGGAAAAAATCAGATATTATAACCATATTAGAAATTGCCATTGAAACATTTGGTCCGAATCGCTTATTATTTGGTTCCGATTATCCAGTTTTAAAATTAGCGGCTGACTTACCACATTGGGTAGAATTGGTAAACAGTTCAATTTCCCAACTTAGTCGGTCTGAGCAAGATCAAATATTGTTTAAAAATTGTCAGGAATTTTATCATTTAGATTAATATGAATTTAGGCTTAAAAGAAAAGGTTATTATCGTCACTGGTGGGGCAAAAGGAATTGGAGAAGGAATTTCTCAGTCTCTTGCTATGGAATCAGCTATCGTAGCTATTGTAGGTAGAAGTGAGGAAGATAATTTAAAATGCATTGAAAAGATTCAAGCAACGGGTGGACAAGCTTTTTCCTTTGAGGCTGAATTAACAAAGCCAGAGGAATGTAAAAGGGTAATTGATGAAATTGGAAAATTCTTTGGAAAGATAGATGGTTTAGTAAATAATGCAGGGGTAAATGATGGAGTGGGATTAGAAGATGGGAATTATGAAAGATTCATGCAATCCTTACATGCGAATCTAGTTCATTATTATCTTTTGGCACAATATGCCTTACCATATTTAAAAGAATCCAAGGGGGCTATTGTAAATATTGGTTCAAAAACTGCTGAAACTGGGCAGGGTGGCACATCTGCTTATGCTGCTTCAAATGGTGGAAGAAATGGACTCACGCGTGAATGGGCAGTTGAATTACTTAAATATGGGATTAGAGTAAATTCTGTAATTGTAGCAGAATGTTTCACTCCTTTATATCAAAAATGGATTAAAACCCTTCCAAATCCGGAGGAAAAACTTAAAGAAATTGAATCGAAAATTCCATTAGGAAATAGAATGACAACAAAAGAGGAAATAGGTGATATGGTTAGTTTCTTGATTTCAAAAAGGTCCTCCCATACAACAGGTCAATTAATA
>JBJOIA010000105.1:0-4813 GCA_046047395.1 Bacteroidota bacterium
TGTATTGGACTTAAAAATTCAGTTGAGCCTGTCCTTAAAGAAAAAGTAGTTGTAAATTTTGACAATAAGGATATTTATTTATCGTATAATACGGATAATTCGATTATAACATTAAAAATTGTTCAAGATGATAATTACGAAATGATTAGTTCTCAGCCTATTTTTGATGAAACAAAAATCGGTAGAATTAGAAGACAGGATAAACCAAGCTTAACGCATTGGTATGGCAAAAACTATATTGCCTCTGGAGTACAGACATTGATAGACAACGAGGGTAAGCGAAGCGTTTTTTACCTAAATAAAATTGAAATAGATTAAATTAAGAAAGTCCTTTTCTTGAAATTAACGTATTTTTCATCAAGGATATGATTGTCATAGGACCAACACCTTTTGGTACAGGTGTAATATAACCAGCCTTTTCAACAGCTTCGTCAAATTTCACATCACCTTTAAGGGCAAAACCTGATTTCTTAGTAGAATCTTCAACTCTTGTAAGCCCTACATCAATTACTACAGCACCAGGCTTAATAAATTCTCCAGTAATAAATTCTGGTATTCCTAAAGCTGCAATTAATATATCTGCTGAAGCGCAAACTTCTGGGAGATTTTTTGTTCTCGAATGGGTTAAAGTTACGGTGGCATTTCCATAAGGATGATTCCTCTGCATTAGAATTGACATAGGTAAACCCACAATCTGGGATCTTCCAACTACCACACAATGTTTCCCAGAGGTTTCAATTTTATAATATTCCAATAATTCTAAAACACCTTGAGGAGTAGCTGAAATAAATGCTGGAAGGCCTTTTGCCATTCTTCCAATATTAATAGGATGGAAGCCATCAACATCCTTTTTAGGATCTATGGTTTCCATTACCTTATCTGGATTAATATGCTTGGGAAGAGGAAGTTGAACAATTAATCCATCTAAATTTGGATTATCGTTAATCTTTTTCACTTCATTTAATAAATCTTCTTCTGAAATTGATGGATCAAAACGTAATAGGGTAGAGTCAAAACCTAATTGCTCACAAGATTTTACTTTATTGGCCACATACGTTTCTGATGCTCCATTATTACCAACTAAAATAGCAACCAAATGAGGAGGACGAGAACCATCTTTTGTAATTTCCTTTACCTCTTCTGCAATTTTCAATTTTAAATCCTCTGCAACTGCCTTACCATCAATTATTACTGCCATAAAAATTAAATTTAGTATTTGAATACCTTCACCTAAAGTTTATTGAATTAAGAACCTAATTCCAAACATTTTTCCAAAGTTAATTCTTCTGGAACAATTTCTTTAGGAATTTTTATATTTCTTTTTCCAATTTGAATATAAGGTCCGTATCTACCATTTAAAACTCTAACGTTCTTATTTTCTTCAAATTCTTTAATAATATTATTTGATTCAGTCTTTCTTTTGGCCTCAATTATTTCAATAGCCTTCGCTAAATCGATATCTTCTAATTTTAAACCTTTAGGTAAAGAATAATATTTATTTAAGTGCTTTACATATGGGCCAAATCTTCCTTTTCCAGGACTTACCTCTGCTCCTTCAAATTCTCCTAAAATTGAATTTGATTCAGCCTGTTTTGCTTGGTTTAATACCGTAACTGCTTCTTCAAAACTGATCGTATAGGGATCTAATTCTTTTGGAAGTGATGTAAATTTTTTATCATATCGAATATAAGGACCATATTTTCCTTCTCCAATGACAAGTGGAAGTTCCTCAAAAATTCCTAATTCACGAGGAAGTTTTGGGCGTTCAAAAAGAACTACAGCTTCCTCTAAGCTAATAGATGCAATATTTTTACCCTTCGGAATATTAACATAGATAGGCTTAGTTTCTTCATCACCTTCACCTAATTGAACATAAGGACCAAATTTTCCGATTTTTGCATAAATAGGTTCTCCATTTTCTGGATGATTCCCTAAAACTCTTACAGAACCTGTTTCATTTCTTTTTACGGATTCTGAATCCTCAATGGCTTGGTGGAAATTGGAATAAAAATTCTTAATCATTTCCGTCCAACCTAATTTACCTTGTGCGATTTCATCAAATTCAGATTCCATTTCAGCAGTGAATTTGAAATCAACTACTTCTTTAAAATTTCCTTTTAGAAAATCTGTTACAACAATACCAATGGAAGTTGGAAATAATTTACCTTTTTCAGCACCAAAATTCTCTTTCTCAAGGTTTCTATTTAGGGTATTATTTGAATCTAAGGTAAGTTTGATAATTTCTCTAGTTTGTGGATCTCTGTCTTCTTTAAGTACATATTCTCTTTTAATAATAGTAGAAATAGTAGGTGCATAAGTAGAAGGTCTACCGATACCCTTTTCTTCCAAAGCTTTAACTAAGGAAGCTTCAGTATAACGAGCAGGAGGTCTAGAAAAACGCTGATTAGCTATTAATTTATTTAAATCAAGAATCTCTCCAATGGATAAGGGAGGAAGCATATCTTTGTTTTCATCCTCTTCTTCATTGTCATTTCCTTCTAAATATACCTTTAAAAACCCTTCAAACTTAATAACCTCACCTTCGGCAATTAAAATTTCATTGTTTTTATCATTTTGAATATAAGCTAAGGTTTTCTCTATTTGGGCATCTTCCATTTGAGAAGAAATTGCTCTTTTCCAAATTAAGTCGTATAACCTTTTTTCACGTGAATCTCCATTGATTTTATCTTGGGAAAAATCTGTTGGACGAATAGCTTCGTGAGCCTCTTGTGCACCTTGAGATTTTGTTTTAAAATTTCTAGTTTTTGAAAATTTCTCTCCATAATTCTGAACGATAGCAGATTTTGCATTATTCAAAGCATCCACAGAAAGATTGATAGAGTCGGTCCTCATGTAGGTAATTTTTCCAGACTCATATAATTTCTGTGCAATTTGCATGGTTGATGCCACAGAATACCCCAGTTTGCGGGCTGCTTCTTGTTGAAGAGTGGATGTTGTAAATGGAGCAGCCGGAGATTTTTTCGACGGTTTTTTCTCTAAATTCTGAATAGAGAATTTTGCACCTTTACAAGATTCCAAAAATGCCTGAGCCTCTTGTTCCGTAGAAAAATTCTTTTTTAATTCGGCTTTTAAGGTTTTATTTCCTGGAAGATTGAATAGGGCAGAAACTTTAAAATAAGATTCTGATTCGAATCCATTAATTTCCATTTCTCTTTCAACCACCAAGCGAACAGCAACAGATTGAACTCTACCTGCAGATAGTCCTCTTTGAACTTTTTTCCAAAGAACTGGGGAAAGTTCAAAACCAATTAGGCGATCCATTACTCTTCGAGCTTGCTGGGCATTTACCAAATCCATATCTATTTTTCTTGGATTTGTAATAGCCTGCGTAATGGCAGATTTAGTAATTTCTCTAAAAACGATTCGTTTAGTATCAGCTTTTAATCCTAAGGCTTCTATTAAATGCCAAGAAATGGATTCACCCTCACGGTCGTCGTCCGTTGCAAGCCAAACTTCTTTATCTTTTGATGCCGACTTTAATTCTTTAACTAATTTCTGTTTATCGGCAGAGATAACATATTTAGGTTGGAAATTATTTTCTATATCTATGGCAGTATCTCCTTTTGTTGGAAGATCTCTTACATGACCATAGGATGACTTAACCATAAAATCAGAACCTAGATATCCTTCAATGGTCTTTGCTTTTGCAGGAGACTCAACTATTACTAAATTTTTCGCCATATGCATTAAAATTTTTAGAGCTTCAAAGATAAATGCATTTTTTTGAAAATGTCCAATAAAATTAGTGGTAAAATGTAAATTCAAATTAACTGATTATCCTTTATATTTTTTAAAATATAAATATTTAGAGAAAAAAAAATCTTTTATAAGGATTAGTTGATATTTTATAGTCTTATTCGAAAGAAAATATTATTTTTGCCGTGAAATTTTAAAATTTAAAATTATAAATTAATAGTTATTATGGCTTTTGACATAGAAATGATCAAAGCTGTCTATGAAAGATTTCCATCTAGAATAGAAGCAGCAAGAAAACTAACAAACAAACCTTTAACCCTTACAGAAAAGATTTTATATAGTCACCTTTGGGAAGGAAACGCAACTACAGCCCATGAAAGAGGAAGCTCTTATGTGGATTTTGCACCAGACAGGGTAGCTATGCAGGATGCAACTGCTCAGATGGCTTTATTACAATTTATGCAAGCTGGTCGTCCGCAAGTAGCAGTTCCATCTACTGTTCACTGTGATCACCTTATTGAAGCCAAAGTTGAATCAGGAACGGATTTAAAAGTAGCTGTAGATAAAAATAAAGAAGTATATGATTTCTTATCCTCAGTTTCAGACAAATATGGTATTGGATTCTGGAAGCCAGGAGCAGGTATTATTCACCAAGTGGTATTAGAAAATTATGCATTTCCTGGTGGAATGATGATCGGTACGGATTCTCATACTGTAAATGCAGGAGGATTAGGAATGTTAGCCATTGGGGTTGGTGGTGCTGATGCATGTGATGTAATGGCAGGACTAGCTTGGGAATTAAAATTTCCTAAGTTAATTGGTGTAAAATTAAAAGGAAAATTAAATGGTTGGACTTCTCCAAAAGATGTAATTCTTAAGGTTGCGGGTATTCTTACTGTGAAAGGTGGTACTGGATGTATTGTTGAATACTTCGGAGAAGGTGCAACTTCTATGTCATGTACAGGAAAAGGAACCATTTGTAATATGGGTGCTGAAATTGGAGCAACAACTTCAACCTTCGGTTATGATGAATCTATGGCAAAATATTTAGCTTCAACTGGTAGAGCAGATGTAGCTGAATTAGCCAATGGAATCA
>JBJOIA010000106.1:0-3084 GCA_046047395.1 Bacteroidota bacterium
TTTTCTAGAACGAAAGAAGGAGAAGAATTCTTTTCAAAAAATATCGATGGACTCGCAAAATCCTTGGCCGAATTTTATAAAGACCATGATGCCAATTATTATAAAAATCGAATTGTAAACGCCAAGAAGAAAAATCGCCATTATGTATTGATCAATAATCGCTTATTGGATTATCAACAACGTAAAAAAGTGATGAATTTCCCTTTATTCAAGGATTATCAGCATAATCCTATGAAAACGGGTTTAGTATTTGACCAATACAATGTGCGTTATGCACCATTCGGACAATTAGCTTACCGTACCATTGGATATTTAAAGGATAAAGTGGCTGTTGGACTTGAAGGAAGTTTTGATAAGGAATTAAGGGGAACCCCCGGTACAGGTTTATTTGAAAAAATGGATAAAAATACCTGGAGACCAATGGAAGGGGGAGATCAACATGTTCCTATTCCAGGTTATGATTTAATCAGTACCATTGATATTAATATTCAGGACATGGTGGAGGCTGCCTTGATGCGAGCCCTTGAAAATTATAAAGGAGATTATGCCACCGCCGTTGTAATGGAAACTAAAACAGGAAAAATAAAGGCGATTTCCAATTTATCCGCAAACCCAAATTCTCCTACTGGATATTCTGAATTTGAAAACCATGCCATTACTACTCCCAATGACCCTGGCTCAGTTTTTAAATTGCCTTCCATGATGGCCATTTTAGAAGAAACAGATTATTCCTTGGATCGTGTGGTAGAGGTTGGCCCAGCAAGAGCCAATTTTTATGGAAGATATATGACAGACTCCCATGGTATGGGGACTGTCCCTCTGCGAAAGATTATTGAAAGTTCATCGAATATCGGGACGATGAAATTAATGCAAGAGGTTTTTATTTCTCAACCTGCGAAATTTTTCGAATATTTAAAGAAATTTCATTTAACAGAGAGTATTGATTTCCAAATTCAATCTCCGAATGCAAAACCAAAATATCCGCCATTTGATAAATGGACAAAGATTCAATTATTATGGTCTTCCGTTGGATATTCCACCAATTATATCCCTATCCAATTATTGGCTTTTTATAATGCAATTGCCAATGATGGGTATTGGATTCAACCCATAATTGTGGAGTCTGCTGTTTCCGGAAATGAAGTTAAAATTGATTATACCAAAACACAAATAAGAGATAAAGAGAGAATTTGTTCAGAAAAAACCCTGAATAAAATTAAAGAAATGTTGGTTGGGGTAGTGCAAAATGGAACAGGAAATAATATTAAAAATGCCTATTATGGCATCGCTGGAAAAACAGGTACTGCCCAAAGATTGGTGGATGGTAGATACATAAAAGGGACTTATTATGTTTCTTTTATCGGTTATTTCCCAGCTGATAATCCACGGTATACCATGTTGGTGGCTATTAATAATCCGAAAGGAAATTCAGAGACTACCTATGCAAGACAGGTGACCGCGCCGGTTTTCAAAGAAATTGCGGATAGAATTTATGCTAGAGATGTGGATCTTCAGAAAAGTTTGAATAAAGTATTGCCAGACTCTTTGAATAAAGACAAGGTAAAAGCAGTTTTGGCCCCAAAAGACCAAATGGTTTTACTAGAAAACTTAAATTTCCCGAAACATCAGGAAGATGGTTCTTGGATTGTTCTGGAAAAAAATAAACTAGAAGTTTCGAAAAATCCTTTGAAAAATCCTGTAAAAACAGTACCCAATGTGGTTGGAATGAATTTGAGAGATGCTATCTATTTATTGGAAAATAAAGATATTAAAGTTATTGCCGCTGGTTATGGAAAAGTGAAAGAACAATCCATTGAGCCAGGTACCAGTATTGAAAAAAATATGAGAATCCAACTTACCCTAAATTAATTCCATGGCCTCCTTTTTCTCTTTAATTCCTGAAAAATTTATCCTAGGCAAAGAAGGTCAGGATCAGGATATTCAAAATCTTTGTTTTGATTCCCGAATCGCCCAGGATGGTTCTTTGTTTTTTGCTATTCCGGGTACAGTGGTAGATGGACATGATTTTATTCCCCAGGTTATTCAGGCAGGTTGTAAGGCAATTATCCTTGAAAGAATTCCAGAGAATATTCCAGAAGGAATTAGCTTTATTCAGGTAGGAAATTCGGCGGAAGTGATGGGGCATGCTGCGGCAAATTATTATGGAAATCCTTCCAAAGAGATAAAATTGATTGGAATAACAGGAACGAATGGGAAGACCACCACCGTTACCCTTTTATTCGAATTATTTAAAAAGTTCGGATTTAAATCTGGGCTTATTTCAACTATCGAAAATAAAATTCAAGATAAAATTATTCCTGCTACGCATACCACTCCGGATGCCATTCAGCTCAATGCTTTATTGAGAGAAATGGTAGATCAGAATTGTGAATATGCTTTTATGGAAGTAAGTTCCCATTCGGTTGTTCAACATAGAATAACTGGCCTAGATTTTACAGGAGCGATTTTTTCCAATATTACCCGTGATCATCTCGATTTTCATGGAACCTTTGATAATTATATTAAAGCGAAAAAAGGCTTCTTTGATCAGCTTTCCAAAAATGCTTGGGCCCTAGTGAATTTAGATGATAAAAACGGAAGAGTGATGCTGCAAAATACTGCAGCAGATAAAAAGACATTTTCCTTTTATCATCCAGCAGATTTTAAAGGAAAGATTGTTCAAAATGCTTTGGAAGGACTTGAGCTTGAATTTGATCATTCCAGATTCTACGCAAGGTTGGTTGGGGAATTCAATGCCTATAATTTAATGGCCATTTATTCCACCGCAAGATTAATGGGAATTAGTCAGGAAGAGGTTTTAATTCAATTATCTACTTTGGGGAATGCTCCTGGTAGATTTGATATTTTCAGAGGAGATGGAAAGACTGCCGTGGTGGATTATGCACATACCCCCGATGCCCTCGAAAATGTTTTAAAGACCATAAAGGCTGTAAAAAACAAAGATCAAAAAATTATTACCATTGTTGGTTGTGGGGGAAATCGGGATAAGGGCAAAAGACCCATGATGGCTAAGATTGCCGTTCAATATTCAGATTATTCCGTATTTACTTCGGATAATCCGCG
>JBJOIA010000107.1:0-5753 GCA_046047395.1 Bacteroidota bacterium
TTTAGTAAATTTTTTTGATTAAACGTTTAATATTTTTTAATTTCATATATTGTTTAACCTTTTAAACTTAACTAGTAAATGAAAACAAACTTTACTCAATTAGTGAAGTACGTATCTGTGCTTTGCTTCATTTTCATTTCATTTGTAGGTTTTGCACAGTCGAATTCAATAACGGGAACCGTTAAAGGATCTGACGGTCAAGGAATTCCGGGAGTAAGTATCTTGGTAAAAGGTACTACTACAGGGGTTGCCTCAGATGTGGATGGAAATTTCAGCTTGGAGGCTGCAGTAGGTTCAAACCTTATTTTTTCATCAGTAGGGTATGAAACTAAGACAGTCTTAGTAACTTCTCAAGGTAATTATGCAATTACCTTAACTGCATCATCTCAACAATTAGAGGATGTAGTCGTAGTGGGTTATGGAACCCAGAATAAAGCAACCGTAACGGGTGCAGTTAGTGCTATTAAAGGTGCTGACTTAGTAAAATCACCTACAGCTACATTGTCTACATCATTAGCGGGAAGATTGCCAGGTTTAACTGTCATTCAAACAAATGGTGAGCCAGGTCAAGATGCAGCAAGAATTAACATTCGTGGTATCAACACCTTAGGTAATTCTAGTCCTTTAGTAGTTATTGATGGTGTGCCTGATAGAGATGGAGGATTAGCTCGTTTAAATCCTGTGGATATTGCGAGTGTTTCTGTTTTGAAAGATGCATCTTCAGCAATTTATGGTTCAAGAGCAGCAAATGGTGTAATTTTGATTACCACAAAAAGAGGTGAATCAGGTAAGCCAACTGTGAAGTATTCATTCAATCAAGGTCTTACTCAGCCGTCTGTTATTCCTAAAATGGCAAATGGATATGAGTATGCATCTATCATGAATGAATTGCCGATTTATAAGTCTATTCCTCAGGCAGAGTGGGGAAATGCATGGAATTCAATCCAAACAACTGGATCTTATGATTCACCGACAGCGGGTGTTTCAACCTTGAATGCGAATTATAGTCCGGCTGTAGTAAATGGAAATAGAGATGGATCTGATCCATGGTTATATCCAAATTCTGATTGGTTTGGAGAAACTTTCCGTACTTGGGCACCACAGTCTCAGCACAATGTTTCTATGCAAGGTGGAAATGACAATGTGAAGTATTTTACTTCAATGGGTTATTTACATCAGGATGCGATTTATAAAAATTCTGCTACTTATTATAATCAATATAATTTCCGCTTGAATTTAGATGCGAAAATTAACGATTATATTAAATCATCTATGGGTGTTTTAGCAAGAAGAGAAGATAGAAATTATCCTACAGTAGGATCTGGTGCTATCTTTAGAATGCTAATGAGAGGTCGTCCGGTAGAGCCAGCAGTATGGCCAACTGGTCAGCCTGGTCCGGATATTGAAAATGGAGAACAACCATTGGTAGTTACTACTGGTGCCACAGGTTATGATAAACAACCAACGGATTTTGCTCAATTCAATGGTTCATTTGTGATTACAAATCCATGGATTAAAGGCTTAGAATTAACTTTATCAGGAGCATTAGATATCAATAAAGGAACAAGAAAATTATGGCAAACTCCATGGGATTTATATTTCTGGAATGGAACGGATAAATCTGCAGCTGGTTTAACAGCAGCAAGACGTTCTCCTTTCTCTGATCCTAGATTGACACAATCTTATTCTTCTGTATTAAATTCAAATTTAACGGCTTTATTAAAATATGAGAAAAATTTTGGAAAGCATGATTTGAACTTCTTAATAGGAGCAACGAAAGAAAAATTCTCAGGAGATTATTTCCTAGCATATCGTAGAAACTATATCTCTACTGCAATTGACCAGTTATTTGCTGGAGGTAGAGAGGATATGAATACAAATGGATCTGCCTACAATAGAGCACGTTTAGGTTATTATGGTAGAGTTCAATATGACTACGACCAAAAGTACTTAGCTGAATTTATCTTTAGAAGAGATGGATCTTATATCTTCCCTGAGGCTGGCCGTTTCGGTTTCTTCCCAGGGCTTTTATTGGGTTATAATGTTTCAAGGGAACCATGGTTTAATACCGAAAAGATTAATAATTTAAAAATTAGAGCCTCTTATGGAGAATTAGGAAATGATCAAGTATTCTATAATAATTCATTACAAGAATATGCTTTCTTATCCTCTTATTCCTTTGGCCAATACCCAATTAATAATCAAGTAGTGAATACCTTGTATGAAACAGGTCTTGCCAATCCAAATTTCACTTGGGAAGTTGCAAAAAATTATAATTTAGGGGTTGATTTAACCATCCTAAATCGGTTGAATATTACCTTGGAAGTATTTAATAATAACCGCGAAAATATCTTGATTCAAAAACAAGGTTCCACTCCAGCTTCCTCAGGTATTGCTAATTTATTGCCCCCAGTCAATTTAGGAGAATTTAACAATCGTGGATTCGAGTTTTCCTTTGATTTTGCTGGAAAAACCAATGAACCAGATAAATTCAATTATTCTATTGGTTTAAATGGAGGCTATGCTAAAAATAAAGTGGTTTTCTTTGATGAGGCACCCGGGCTTCAACCTTATCAAACCCAAACAGGTAAACCATGGGGTTCTTATTTAGTTTATTTAACGGATGGGGTTTTTTACGACCAAGCAGAAATTGAGGCAAATAAGGTTGATTATTCTGGTGTTACTCCTAAATTAATACCCGGTGATTTAAAAATCAAAGATTATAATGGGGATGGGAAAATTGATGCTGATGACCGTGTAAGATTGGATAAAAATACCACTCCGACCTTCCAATATGGTATCAAAGGAAATTTTAATTATAAGAATTTCGATTTATCCATCTTATTCCAAGGGGCAATGGGTGGTTTAGTTCGTTTCTATACAGAATCTGGAGATATTGGTAATTTCTTGAAATATAGTTATGATAATCGCTGGTCAATTGAAAATCCTTCTCATGATCATCCACGATTAGCCTCTCGCGGTGATACCTATTATACAGGAGGAAATTTTGGAAACAATGATTATTTTCTATTCAATACCAATTATATACGTTTGAAAAATATTGAATTTGGTTATAATGTTCCTAAAAAGCTTTTAGAAAAATCATTTATTTCAAACCTACGTTTTTATGTGAATGGATTTAACGTTTTAACACTTGCTTCACAAAAAATCTTTGATCCAGAAACTACAAACGGAGCAGGTACTTTCTATCCTCAACAAAGAATCATCAATTTCGGATTTAACCTAACCTTTTAAAAATCATATGTAATGAAAAATTTTAGAATAAAAAAATGGAAAATTTCTTTGATAGGTTTAGCCGTTTCATTATTGGTTTTACCTTCTTGTAATGAATCTTTCCTTGATACTCAACCACTCGATCGAATTTTAAGTGAATCAACTTGGAAAGATGCTAAATTATCTGAAGCATTTATATTTAGTATATACTCCTATTTAGGAAAAGGAGGTTTTGAAGAGCAAGCTTTAGCTGCTTATACAGATGAGGCCATGTTCACTCACGCTGGTAGAAATATCAATACTTTTACCGAAGGTTCTGAAACTCCAACTAATTTGGCATGGAAAAGTGATACCTATGAATGGAGTAAAATGTATAGTGCAATTAGACAAGCAAATTTAGCTATTCAAAATTTAGCTACTGCAGATTTTGGAGATGATACCTTTAAAGACCAATTATTAGGGGAGGCACATTTTTTAAGAGCGTATTATTACCATCAATTAATGCGTTTTTATGGAGGTGTACCTTTAATCGATAAACCATATGGCTTAAATGAAGATTATTCCATTGCTAGAAATACTTTTGCAGAAACTATTGATTTTATTGTTAAAGATTTAGATTTAGCTGTTACAAAATTAAAGGGAAAAACCCTTGCAAAAGGAAGATGTAATGCCCTTGCAGCTCTTGCTTTAAAAGGTCGTGTTTTACTTTATGCAGCATCCGATTTACATGAAGCTTCAAAGGCTCCTGCAAATTATAATGGTGTATTACATGCCTATCCTGCTGGTAGTCAAGCTACGCGTTGGCAAGCAGCACTTGCAGCTAATGTAGAAGCAGTTATTGCAGGTCAAGCCCTAGCCTATAAAGGATTACTTACTGGTCCAGTTTCAGCAGAAGAAGGAATTGCTAATTATATCGCACTTTCTATGGGCGGACAATCTGCCGTTGCAGATGCCGCAGCAGCCTCTGAATTAATTTTTGAAAGAACTGTTACAGGAGACTATGTTCCTGATACCCAATGGCCTTTGGGAGGGACAAATAATGGCGTAAATAATGGTCCAAACGGATATCATAACTGGGCTGGAAATACCCCAATTCAACAATTAGTGGATGATTATGAAATGATGGACGGTTCTAGGTTCGACTGGAATAATCCAGTCCATGCCGCTGCGCCATATAAAAATAGAGATCCTCGTTTTTATGCTACCGTTTTATACGATGGTGCCGGTTGGAAACCTCGTCCTTCAGACGTTGTTGGTTATGATGGAGTTAATCAAATTCAAACTGGTTACTATGCAAATGGAAGTGGAGGCTATATAAATGGTGTAGATACTAGGGAATCTCCAATAGAAAACTGGAACGGTTCTCGTACCCATTATTATGTACGAAAATATATTGACCCGAATCCTGCTTCAGTAGACAATACCACAAACTTCCAAAAAGTTCCATGGCCTTTTATTCGTTATACCGAGGTATTATTAAATTATGTTGAATGTTTAATTGAAACGGGAAATGAAGCTCCTGCAAAATCAGTTCTATCGCAAATCCGATATAGAGTCGGTATGCCAGCCGTAACAGATGCAGGTGCTGCTTTAAAAGCCCGTTATAGAAATGAAAGAAGAATCGAATTAGCATATGAAGAACATCGCTACCATGATGCACGTAGATGGATGATTGCTTCTACCACCCTCGGTAGAGGTATTAAGGCAATAAATATTAAAGCTAATCTAAAAGCAGGTAAAACCCCGCATTCTCCTTATCGCCATGATGAAACTGTTTATACCTACGTTTATACTGTTGAAAATAATACAGAAAATGAAACTAGAAAATGGGTTGATAAAATGTATTATAGACCAATTGGGATTAGTGAAATCCAAAGAAATAATAAATTAGTTCAGAATCCTGGTTATTGATTTCATAAATTATTATTGGTTAAATTTAAAAGCGGCCCTATTTTAGTGCCGCTTTTTTTTAAGTTCTTTTTCTTATATTTGTTAATATTACTAGATTATGAGAGAAGATTATCTTACAGGAGATTCAGACCATCTTAGTCCTCAAGAAAAGGAAATAGATAAAGCCCTAAGACCTTTATCTTTTTCAGATTTTGAAGGCCAAGCTAAGATTTTAGAAAATCTAGAGATATTT
The DNA here is from genome assembly GCA_046047395.1 of Bacteroidota bacterium. Taxonomy (GTDB): domain Bacteria; phylum Bacteroidota; class Bacteroidia; order Cytophagales; family Spirosomataceae; genus CAZVFE01. The sequence continues at coordinate 5,378 of JBJOIA010000107.1, forward strand.
GTAGGCGCCGCCAAAGCAAGAGAAGAAGCCTTAGATCATGTTCTCCTTCATGGCCCCCCAGGTTTAGGGAAAACAACCCTATCTCATATTATTGCCAATGAATTAGGTGCAACAATTAAAATTTCATCAGGTCCAGTTCTAGATAAACCTTCCGATTTGGCAGGTCTATTAACTAATCTTCAACCTTTTGATGTACTATTTATTGATGAAATCCACCGTTTGAATCCTATCGTGGAAGAATATCTTTATTCTGCTATGGAAGATTATAAAATAGATATCATGTTGGATTCCGGCCCAAATGCCCGCTCCATCCAGATTTCCCTAAATCCTTTTACCCTTATTGGTGCAACTACCCGAGCTGGATTGTTAACCTCAC
>JBJOIA010000108.1:0-6376 GCA_046047395.1 Bacteroidota bacterium
CTTTGTTGAATTATCCACCAAAGATTGGTTTCTAAAAGGAATTTTTGAACATTTTCTTTAGTTAATTTTCCTGAAAATTTGCACTTTTCAAATACTTGTTTTTTGTCGGACAAAATCTTGATTGCAAGAACGATTCTTTTGGGTCCACGTAAAATCTCCAGTACTTTTCCTGAAACAGTGGAGGGAAATTTTATATCTGGATGATTTTTATCGAAAAATAAGGCTTGTCCTGCTTTTACCTTATCTCCTTCCTTTACAATTAACTTCGGATTAATTGATTCAAAATCAGTAGGTTTAAATCCAAATAATTCATCAGGGTCAATTTCATTAATTTGTTTTTCGGCTTCTCCTAAAAGGCTAAGGTTAAAACCTTTTTTTAGGCTAATTTTCTTTCCCATTTATAATCTAAGGTTTAGAGGTTTTGGGTTTTTTAATACGCTTGCTTTACAAAGTTATATTTTATCTAAAAATATCAAAATTTTAAATATAATTTTTATTCAATATAATATTTGTAAATTACAAATAATCGAAAAAATATCGTAATTTAAATTTGTATTATTTTAATAAAAAATCATGAAATATACTTTCAAAAAAATGGATAAATTATTCGTTTTTTATATCATCTTATTTTTAATATTACAGTCTTGTAATAAGGTGGATAAAATCCAAAATTCTGATTGGACTCCCTTATTTAATGGGAAAGATTTAGCTGGGTGGAAGCATGTTGGCGATGGGGAGCATTATGTAGAAGATGGTTTGATTAAGTCTAGAGGGGGGATGGGTTTATTGTATTGGCAAAAGGAAAAAATAGGGAATTGTAGGATTAAGGTCGTCTATAGAATGCGAGATACTTTGGATAATTCTGGTGTTTTTATTCGAATACCTGTAGAACCTGTGGAGGCCTGGATGCCCATACATTATGGCTATGAAGTTCAAATTGATAATCATCCAGAAATATGGGGAGAGGATGAATATCATTATACTGGAACCTTGTATTCCTTAACAAAGCCTCGGGTAAAAAATGGAAAACCTGGACCAGAATGGAACACTTTTATTATAAGTTTAATTGAAGATAAAACCATAGTTGAAGTGAATGGTGATACCATGACGGTTTATAAGGAAGGCGATAAAGTTCCAGAAAGGATTTTTGATTTTGAACCAATTCGTTCCCCAAGGCCAAATGAGGGCTATATTGGATTACAGAATCATGATGAAGAAAATGTTGTTTTTTTCAAAGAAATTTCGATTCAAAAATTAAATTAAAATGCAAAATTCAAAAACGACAACTCGGAGAAAATTTATTCAATCTACCTCCAAAATTGCAGCGGTTTTTTCAATTTTACCTAGTAATACAATTAGCGGACTAGGTCATGTTCCTCCTTCTGATAAGGTGCATTTAGCAGCTATTGGATGTGGAGGAGAAGGCGCTGCGGATATTTCAACTTTTATGAAGAGTCCGAAAAAGAATGTAGTCATTTCACATTTATGCGATGTAGATTTAAGGATGGCGACCGAAATGCGTTCTAGATTTTCAAAGGCAAAATTTTTTGAGGATTGGAGGGAATTATTTGAAAAGGAAAATAAGAATTTTGATGCAGTAACAGTGGCAATTCCAGATCATAACCATGCAGTGGTTGGTCTAGCTGCTATGCAATTGAAAAAGCATTTATATCTTCAAAAGCCATTAACGCATGATATTTATGAGGCGAGGATTTTAACAGAAGCGGCAGCAAAATATAAGGTAGTTACACAAATGGGAGACCAAGGTTCTTCCACTGAAGGCCTTCAAACCTTAAGAGAATGGATGGAGGCGGATTTGCTCGGGGATATTCAAAAGGTTTATTGTTGGACGGATCGTCCTGTTTGGCCACAGGGTATTCAATGGCCTAAGGTTCGTCCTCCAATTCCTAAGGAATTAAATTGGGATTTATGGTTAGGGACAGCACCTGATACAGATTATATAGAGAATTTAGTGCCTTTTAATTGGCGTGGATGGTGGAGGTTTGGCACAGGAGCCTTAGGGGATATGGGTTGCCATATAATTGGACCACCTTTTAAATTATTGAAACTAGGTTATCCAAAGGAAGTCTCTGGTTCGGCATCAACTATTTATGATGGAATATTTTCAGAGGCGATTTATCCTGAATCTGGCCCTGTTTCTTGTTCTTTAAAATTCAAGTATGATATGCCGGATGGGAGGGAATTAGATTTATACTGGATGGATGGGGGCATTACACCAGAATTTCCAGATGAATTAAAGGATGAAAACATGAATTTAGCCATGGGTGATTGGCCAAATTTTGGAGATTATGAAGGAGCAACCTTATTTATTGGTACGAAAGGAAAGGCCGCTTGTGGTTGGGGTGGAAGAAATCCAGTTTTATTGCCTTTGAATCGAATTGAAGAAATTAATATCCCTAAAAAATACCCTCGAGTTGAAGGAGGAGCAGATGGCCATTATTGGCAATTTATTGATGCTTGTATTGCAGGTTTTGGAAATTCAGAATTAAGTTCTCCTTTTGAGGCCTATGCGGGGCCATTAACTGAAACTGTCTTGATGGGGAATTTATTATTAAGAAGTTTTAATATTCGTGAGAAAGAAACGAGGGTTGATCCGGTATATGGGAAAATGGAGTCTTATAAATTCCCAACAAGATATAGGAAATTAATTTGGGATGGTCCAAATATGCGGGTTACTAATTTTGAGGAGGCTAATCAATTTGTTAGGAGAGAATATAGAAAGGGCTGGTAAAATGAGAAATAATACTTTAGTATTTTTAATATTATTGATTTGGTTTGTGATTTCCTTTATTACAAATATTTTAGGACCGATCATGCCTGCTATTATCGATACCTACCATTTAAGTTTAACCTTAGCAGCATTTTTGCCTTTTTCATTTTTTTTAGCATTTGGCATTATGTCTATACCTTCTAGTATTATTTTAGAGAAATTTGGAGCAAAAGCCTCATTGCTTACTGCCTTTTCAATGATATTACTTGGGTCATTATTATTTTCTTTTTTTCCTATTTATGCAAATGCTTTAATTTCATTATTTGTCATTGGAATAGGAATGGCCATGTTGCAGGTAGTAATTACTCCTATGATGCGCATAGCTGGCGGTGAGCAAAACTTTGCATTCTATGCGGTTTTGTCCCAATTAGTTTTTGGTCTTGGTTCTTTCTTGAGTCCGAAGGTATATACTTATTTTGTTTCTGATTCGGGTTTAGGCCTTGAATGGTATCAATTATATTGGTTATTTTCCCTGGTGACATTCATCATGTTAGGAATATTTTATTTTAAAAGTCTGCCTTTAATTCAATTAAAAAGAGATGAACGTGCAGGTACTTTAGAGGTTTATCGTGGTTTATGGCGGAAAAGAATGGTTAGATTATATTTTTTAGGAATGTTATCTTATGTAGGAATTGAGCAAGGAGTTTCAAATTGGATCTCAAAATTCTTAGAAATGGAACATCATCTTAGTCCTGAGGTTGAGGGTGCTGAGACGATTATGTATTATTGGGGGATGATGTCTGTAGGGGCTTTATTAGGCTTAATTTTATTGAAATTATTTGATCAAAGAGAAGTCTTAAAATATTCTAGTCTTTTTACAATTGTATTTTTAATACTTGCCTTATTTGGCTCAAAAGAAATAGCCTTAATCAGTTTTCCACTTATTGGATTTTTTATTTCGGGAATGTATTCAATTGTATTTTCTTTGGCTTTAAATTCTATAGAAGAGAATCATGGGGCCTTTTCAGGAATTATTTGTACTGGAATATTTGGAGGAAGTTTAATTCCATTAATCGTTGGGACTTTAGGGGATATTTTTAAATTAAAAATAGGGATGAGTTTTATTCTCATCCCTATCATTTATTTGTTTATTATGTCGTTATGGGCAAAGCCAATAATTAATAATAAGAAGATTTTTTAAACTTTACCACGGATGGTCTTTCTTTATTAAAGTTTATTTTTCTTCTTTTTTAGGAGCAACCAAATCACCTTCTTTTAATTTTTTTGAAACCACGGCATAAGGTCCGACGATAACCTCATCTCCCTCTTTTAGTCCTTCTAAGATTTCAATATTTTCGAAATCGGAGATTCCGGTTTTTACAACAACTTTCTTAGCTTTTCCATTTTCAGAGATGAAAACTACTTCTTGAATATCTTCTTTTTCTTTTAGTACTTGTTTTTCTGATTCAACAACAGTAGTTTCTTCTTCTTCTCCTTCTTTTGCCTTTTTATCTGTTTCCTCTTCATTCATTTCATCATTCATGTTACGTGTGGTAACTGCAGAGATAGGAAGGGTAAGAATATTTTTCTTTGTCTTTGTTTTTATTTCTACTGATGCGCTCATTCCAGGTTTTAAAGGAAATGATTTTTTTCCTTTAATTAAATCAGCATAAGAACTTCTTAAAACTCTTATTTTTACTTCAAATTCAGTTACTGCGTCTGTTGAAACCGTACCAGTTCCCGTATTATTTGCAGAGCTAGCAATTTCATAAACTATTCCTGAGAATTTTCTTTCAGTTTGGCTGAAGGCATCAACATCAATTGAAACGGTATCTCCTAATTTAACGCGAGTGATATCGTTTTCATTTACGTTCACTCTTACTTCCATATTATTTAAATTTGCGATTCTCAACATTTCTGTACCAGCCATTTGAGTAGTACCAACTACCCTTTCTCCTAATTCTACATTCAACTGGGAGATAATTCCGGATTGAGGAGCATAAATAGTGGTTTTAGTAAGGTTAGTTTGGGCTTCTTTTAAGGCAGCTTCAGAACTTTTTACATTGTATAAGGCAGCATTTACATTTGCTTTAGCTGATTCTAAATCTTGTAAGGCTACATTATAGGTAGAAGTGAATTGATCAAAATCTGATTTTGATATCACTTTATCTGCAAATAGTTTTTTGTTTCTGTCATAGTCATTTTTTGCTTTTTCTAAACGGGCATTAGATTGAGCTAAAAGGGCTTTACTTTGTTCATGATTTGCCTTCATGGAATTAAGTTGAGCCTCAGACCTAGCTAATAAAGATTCATAATTGTCAGGACGAATTTTCAATAATTTTTGACCTCTCACTACAGAATCTCCTTCGTTTACGAGTAATTCCACAATTTCTCCGGATACGTCTGGAGCTAATTTAACTTCTACCTCTGGTTGAATCTTGCCAGATGCAGAAACAATTTCTGTAATGGTCGATTTTTGAACTTTTCCTAATTCAATTTCGGTCGGATCTTCTTTTCCAATCCATCCAGCACTTTTTGCAATCATTAAAATTGCAAATAATCCGACAACGGAAGCAGCTAGGATAATCCAAGTTTTTTTGTTCTTGTTTTGTGCCATTTTGGGTAATTTTTAAAATGTTAAATTCTTTCCTGAATAAAAATCTAAGACTTTTGATCTAAATACATAATCATATTTAGCTTGAATTAAATTCAGTTTTGCTTTATCTAAATTAGTTTTTTGAAGATTGTAGCTTACAAAATCAATTGCCCCTACATCATAACTAGCCTGAGCTGATCTAAATGATTCTTCTAGTGAAATTACTTGGGAATTTACTGATTCATAAAATTTAGCAGAATTCACCATACTAATATAGGCCTGTTCAATATTTTGTCTTAGTGTTTGGCTTGCAAGTAAAGCCTGATTTTGCGCACTGATTTTTTGAATACCTAATTTTCTAATTTGGGTTTTGTTGGAACCTTGGGAGAAAATAGGAATTCTTAAATTTAAGGATATGACCTTATTATTTGTTTGTCTAAGTTGATCAAAATAATTTACGGTAGAGCCTTGAATGAAATACTCTTGTTTTGTTGTTATTGGATAGGATAATCCAGCAAAAGTAATATCTCCAAATGGTACATCCCTTAAACCTTGAGAAATTCTATTTTTTAAAGCATTAGATTGATTTGCAGACCAAGATGTGCTTAAACTTAAGGTTGGTAGTCTTAAACTTTTTCCAGCATCAAAAGCTTTTTCAGCACTTAGTACTCTGTATTCTGCAGATTTAATGGAAGGTTGATTTTCCAATGCATATTGATATACATCTTCTAATCTTCCTTCATATGCATTTGAATTAGGAACTGGAACCTCCATTCTTTCTAATTTAATCCTTTTGATATTCGGATCATTCAATAATTGGATCATGGTCAAATTATTGGTTTCTAAAGTTCCTTTATAACTTATTAATGTTGAATTTTCATTTGCTAATTGGGCTTTTAATTCTAATAAATTGGAAACGGGTAAATTGCCTGCCTCAACTAATTTACTTGTTCTTTCAATTTGTTGTTCGGTTATTTTAGTTTGAGTCTCGGCGACTTTATATTGATCTTCCGCAATTAAAATATTCAAATATGCAAGAGCTACTTGTA
>JBJOIA010000109.1:0-9682 GCA_046047395.1 Bacteroidota bacterium
GAGCATGGAGAAATTATAAAGATTATATCTACGATGTGACCCTTTCTCCTAATATGTTGGAATTTTTGAATTTAAGATACAGTAAAAAAGATGCCCCAGATGAAAATTTCGCAAGGGAAGTACAAGAATTATTTACTGTTGGGAAACGCCCATTTTCAAAATTTACCGAATCAGATGTAAAAGCTGCCGCTCGACTATTGGTTGGATGGAACTATGATGAAAGAAAATCAACGATAGGTGAAGGATATATTCCAACCATCCTTTTCGATGAAAATAACCATGATTTACGCGATAAAGAATTTTCTGAATTTTATGGCAATAGAGTTATTAAAGGGAAAACCGGACAAGCAGGAAAAGAAGAATTAAATGAATTCTTTGATATGATATTTGATACCAATGAAGTAGCTATTCACCTTTCTCGGAAATTAGTTCAATTCTTCATTTATCCAAATTTAAATGATTATGTAGAGCAAAATATTATTCTTCCTTTGGCTGATATTTTAAGAGAAAATAACTACGAAATTGCTGAAGCCCTAAAAGTACTTCTAAGAAGTGAGTATTTTTTTGCAGAAGATTTTTATAATTCCATGTTAAAATCACCCATGGAATATTCACTTGGAATTTTTAAAGAATATGAAATTTTAACGGGTGACATTACGCTAAATGAAGAATTAAACTCCTTTTTTGAAGAAGATAAAAATCAAATTCCAGAAAAATATTTTTCATCAGACTACCGAATCAACCAAGTATTTGGCCCTATAAGACACCATTCACTAGGCCGACAAGGTTATAATATTGGAGGCCCACCTTCTGTTGCTGGATGGCCAGCCTATTACCAAGAACCTGTGTATGATTTAATTTGGTTAAACTCAGATTCCATCAAAACTAAAAAAGGATTTGCCTTTGAAATGTCTAATAGAGGTGTTGGAATGTTCCCCTATTGGATCAGAATGAATTTAAATGATTTCTTGTCCAAATTCACGAACCCTTCACATATTGATTCATTTATACAAGAAATGGCTCAAATTTTTGCAGGTAGCAATCTGACAAATGAAGCCTTTGATCGAATAAAAAAATCAATTTTAGGAGAAAGTTTTCCAGACTATTATTGGAGAGATTTGGTAAACGCTTTCAAATCTAATCCAAATAAAGAAAATTATAATACCCTTTATTTGCGGGTAACACAAATATTAGGGCAGGTATTCGATTTAAATGAAATGCACGTATTCTAATGAAAAGAAGAGAATTTATCCATAATCTATCGCATGCCATGGCTGCTGGCACAATTTTACCTCATTTAAATTATTTAAATGCCTCTACCCAATATTCAGCCTTAAATAATACCTTAAACCCAGATAAAATCTTAGTGGTTCTCCGATTTGACGGGGGAAATGATGGTTTAAATATGATAACCCCAATGGATCAGTATTCCACCCTGACCAAGGTTAGAAAGGAGGTCATCATCCCCGAAAAACAATTAATCCAATTAAGCCGGAATGATTTGGCCTTCCATCCTGAATTCAAAGATATGAAGGTATTATTTGAAGAAAAAAGGATGAAAATCATCCAAAATGTAGGTTATCCAAGCCCTGATTTATCTCATTTTAGATCTTCTGATATTTGGCAATCAGCCTCCAGTTTTAGCGAATTTATCAGCTCTGGTTGGCTAGGAAGATTGGTTGAACATGACCACCCCGAATTCCCGGATGCCTACCCGACTGAGCTTTTTCCAGATCCTTTAGCCATTGAATTAGGCTATAGAAATTCCCTATTACTTACTGGAAAAGAAACATTCCCTGGTTTTATTGTCGGAAATCCTACCAATATAAATGAAATCATTAATGAGTTAGACCAAACCTATCCAAATACCTATTCAGGCGATAAACTGAAATATGTCCAATTGATCTCAAAACAATCCAATAATTATAGTACAGTAATTAGAGATGCCTACCAAAGAGGAAATCACTCCATCCAATTCCCTCATTCAGATTTGGGGGGACAATTTGATTTATTGAGTAGATTAATCAGAGGTGGACTTAATACAAGAATCTACCATGCAATAACCGGTGGATTTGATACCCACGACTATCAGGTTTCTGCGAATGATCATTCCCAAGGAGCTCATGCCATGCTTTTAAAAAATATCAATGATTGTGTCATTGCCCTGATGCGCGCTTTGGATGAAACTGGTGACTCGGACCGTGTCATGATCGTCACCTTTTCTGAATTTGGAAGAAGAATCGTTTCTAGATCCACATACGGGACAGACCATGGCACTGCCTTTCCAATGATGATATTTGGTAATCAATTAAATGCCAATGTCTTAGGAAGAAATCCGTATATCGACCCAGCAGTCACTTGGGAAGATAATTTGGAATCTGAATTTGATTTTAGACAAATTTATGCATCAATCATTGAACAATGGCTTGGAGGAGATGCTTCCACCCAAAAAGATGTTTTATTTAAAGATTATCCACAAGTAGGTCTTACAAAAGAATATGCTGATGAAGATGAAGATGGCGTATTAGATAAAAATGACCAATGCTTGAATACAGCCTCAGGAGCCATGGTAGACACCAATGGATGTGAAGTTTTCTCTCTCCCTCCTGAAACATTCTCGGTAATTTCTAATTCTACCTCATGCATCGGGCAATCCAATGGAGCCATTACTATTAGTACCGAAAATACCACCAATTCTTATCATTTTTCTATCAGCAATGATACGTCTGGCGTTTTAAATGCCAATAATAATTACATTCAAAAAATAGAAAATCTAGCACCAGGCTCCTATGAAATTTGTATCATGGTAGATGGTATTTCAGGTTATCAAAGGTGCTATACCGTGAAAATCGTAGAACCACCCGCTCTAAATGCTGTAACCAATATTGATAAAACAACTAATAACCTCCAATTAAAACTAAAAGGATCGGATTCCTATCAAATAAACCTCAATGGACAAATTCAGGAAACTGAATTAGCAAGATTAGACCTTCCTTTGAAAAAAGGACTAAATACCCTCAAAGTTTCAACGAATAAGCCCTGTCAAAAGGCCTATTTAGAGGAAATATTTCTTTCAGAAGAAATTGAAGTATTCCCTAATCCAACGAATGGTCCTATTAAAATTTATTTACATGGATTGGATGAACAAGTGGAAATTAAACTAACCAATATTAATGGAGTATTTATTGAAAAATCTGTCCAAGATATCCCTTTCAATAGATTGATAGAATTGAATTTAAGTCAATTCCCATCGGGTCCTTACCTAATTCATTTAAGTGGAGATACCATTCGTATGACCGAAAAATTAATTAAATTTTAGAAAATGAAAAAAATTCTATTCACCCTCTTGCTTTCGAGTTTTTTCTTGAGTTGTTCGAAAGATGACCCCATAGAACCAGCCAACCCTACTCCCACACCAACCCCTACTCCCACACCTGTTCTAGAACCAGGTGAAGTGAGTTTAGTCCTTCCTGAAAACAATAAAGAATGCGAAAATGGTGTAGTTAAAGACGACAAAGCTGAGATAGATTTCAAATGGAAAGCGGTTGATAATGCAGATAAATACGAAATTGTTATCACGAGTGTTGAGGATGGAAAAATGATTAATTTTGGAGATTTAAAAACGACCTCTAAAAAGGTCGAGCTATTGAGAGGGCAAGCCTATACCTGGAATATTATTGCTTCCAATTCCTCTAATAAAACGTCTACTTCTCCTCTCTGGAAGTTCTTTCTTGCTGGAGATGGAGAAGAAAACCATGCGCCTTCTTCCGCCATAGCGATTTATCCGAAACCAGGGGCAACTATTAACTTGAATGAATCAGGATTGGTAAAATTGGAATGGGCATCTACCGACCCAGATGATGATCAACTATCATATACCCTTCGAATTGATACCATAGATGGAAAACAAGACCCACCTTCTTTGCTGAAAAATTTAGAAAAATCAACCCTGGAAATTCAATTAGAATCAGGGAAAATATATTATTGGTCAGTGGAGACAAAAGACTCTTCCATTTCCATTCAATCGGATGTATTTAGTTTTAAAACAAATTAGTTGAATGTTAAATTATAAGGACTGTACTCTAAAAGCATATTTAAAAAATAGAGTGTCCGTTCAAGAGAAATTGATTGAATCAGGCGCGGTATATTACGGAGTTGACTATCAGCAGGATTTTTATTTCAGGGTTTCTAACGGGAAATTAAAATATCGAAAAGGGGCACTTAAGACGCTGATAACTCACTATGAACGATTTCTATTAGATAAATATAGAAAAAACAAGTGGTTATCGATATGATATAAATCCTTCAGAAGAAGATGTTCAAATACTATTTTCAACCTATGAAGATATTGGTGAGGTAAGCAAAAGTAGGAGCCTTTTTCAACTAAATAACATCACCATTCATTTAGATAAATTAGAATATGTGGAAGAATTTATAGAAGTGGAGGTAAAGGATTTTGCTGAGCGTTTTGACGAATTAGAATTAAAAAATCAGTGTCATCTATTATTTGAAGATTTGGGGATTACAAATCAAGAACTTTTACCTACAGGTTATCTTGATACTGAAATTTCCAAATAGTTACATACTCAATCATTGCATTATAGCTGCATCTTTCGTTGAAAAGTGGAAGCAGGTAAAGTCACTTAGAAATAGGTGGTTTTTTTGTGTCTATACCTTATCTGAGAGGCTATCAATAATTTCTTTAAGAGCATATATTACACTTCTAAATTATAAAATATTTATTTAACTGTTAGTCAACTGTCAAAATTTTGGGGTACCTACAGCCTTAGCCAGCTCAGTAAGTTTGATTGCTCTTAGAGTTTCTTCGTAACTTCCCGGCGGACCTTGTCAATCAAGTTTTAAAATTGGGGAGATCATATAATCTAACTGTTTTCCAGTCATTTATCAACGAAGTTGCCAATCAATTTATCGTTACGCTCTTTTAATGGTCAATCCTATTTGACCAGCATGATACGAATTGTGATTTAGGATATGTGAAAATAGTTTTATTTTGGAGATAGATCCAAAAAAAGGAGTGTCAACTAATTCATTCCAACCGACATCAGAGGTCGCTTCAATAATATCCCTTAAGGTTTTATAACCTCTTTTTATCAACTCATGACTTTCCATTAGATCTGTTCCTTGACCTTCATCTTGAAACCCAATTGTTGTATTTTGAATTCCAGCATCAAAACCAAAAAAATAGCCGAACATTAACATTGTTTCGCCAATATGTCTGTAAATAAAACCAACGGAAGCAGTATCTTTAGTTAACCTTTTGGAGCTATTGTCTTTGTTTATTTCATTGAACGTATAGCGGCACGTTTGAATATTTTGATCGAGTAATTCTGTAAAAATAGCAGGCATAACTATTAAATTATTTAAACCTAAATATAATAAAAATACCCATGATGTTGACTTTAGTAAGGTTTGGTCATCAAATCAACCCTGGCTGTAATTCGGGGATGAATCTCACTCATTTCTTTGGATTAAGTCCCAAAGATTACCATATAGATATGTAAGACTAAATGTGTGATTAAAGTTACAATCACTTACGAGGAATATCTTTACCTTTGATAAAAATTTTTACCATGGATGTTGAACTACTTGCAAGAATTCAGTTTGCATTTACCATAGCTTTTCATTACATATATCCTCCATTAAGTATTGGTTTGGGTTTAATTATGGTTCTTATGGAAGGTCTTTATCTAAAGACTGGTCAAAAAGTATATGAGTCCCTAACTAAATTTTGGCTAAAAATATTTGCCATTATTTTTGGAATTGGAGTCGCCACTGGCATCATTATGGAATTCGAATTTGGGACTAATTGGGCTGTTTATTCCAAATACGTCGGTGATATCTTTGGAAGCGCACTTGCAGCAGAAGGTCTTTTTGCCTTTGGATTAGAGAGCACTTTCTTAGGTATTCTTATTTTTGGTTGGAATAGGGTTAGCCCTAGAGTCCATTTTATCTCTACTATTGGTGTTTTTATCGGGTCTATGTTTTCAGCGGTATGGATTGTTGTCGCTAATAGTTGGCAACAAACCCCAGCGGGTTATCATATCGTTGGTGAAGGGGTAAATGCTCGAGCAGAAGTTACCGATTTTTGGGCGATGGTCTTAAATCCTTCGAGTATTGATAGAATTATTCATACCTGGCAAGGTGCCTTTTTAGAGGGTGCATTTTTGGTATTAAGTGTTCATGCTTATTATTTGTTAAAGGGTAATCACTTAGAATTTTCAAAAAAAGGATTTAAAATTGCACTAGCTGTGGCTACTGTATTCTCTTTGATGCAACTGATCTCAGGGCATAGCTCTGCAGATGGTGTCGCTATAAACCAACCTGCTAAACTAGCTGCGATGGAGGGACATTATACCGAGTCAGGGCCGGCAGATCTATATCTGTTGGGTTGGGTTGACGACGAAAAGCAAAAAGTAAACGGAATTGGCGTCCCTGGAGGTTTGTCATTTTTAGTCCATCAGGATTTTAATGCACCAATTACTGGACTCAATGCTTTTGATCCAGGAGATAGGCCAGGTCAAGTTAATGCTGTTTTTCAATTTTACCATATCATGATATCCATTGGAATGTTCTTGATTGCTTTGACTCTTTATGCGAGTTATTTGTGGTGGAGAGGAAGCTTATTTGATAAGAAATGGCTACTGAAACTATTTGTCTTCTCTGTGATCTTGCCTCAAATAGCGAATCAAGTTGGCTGGTTTGCCGCTGAAATGGGAAGACAGCCATGGATTGTTTATGGGCACTTAAGAACTAGCGAGGGGTTTTCTCAAGAAGTTTCTGCCAATCATATTGTATTTTCTTTGGTGCTTTTCACAGTAGTCTACAGCCTCTTGTTACTTTTATTTCTGTACTCACTGAATAAAAAAATCAAACATGGTCCTGAGTCTTCATATACGGCACAACCAACTTTAAATTAGATCATATGGAATCATTTTTAGGCATGGACTATCCTTCACTTTGGTACTTAGTGGTTGGTTTACTTTTCTCAGGATATGCTATTCTAGAAGGTTTTGATTATGGAGCAGGTGCTTGGCACTTGTTTTTTAGAAAAGATCTTAGTCGAAGAATTGCTATAAATGCCATAGGACCTATTTGGGATGCAAACCAAGTTTGGTTAATCATTGGTGGCGGGGCATTATTTGCAGGATTTCCTGTGATGTATGCCACCCTTCTTTCCGCCATGTATGTTCCATTTATGTTGTTTTTAATGATGCTCGTCATCCGCTCATCTGCAATCAAATTTAGAAATGCTGAAACAATGAATTGGTGGAGAAAGACGTGGGATTATAGTTATTTTATTTCCAATGTGAGCATTTCATTTTTATTAGGGGTTGTCATCGGTAATGTGTTACAAGGATTTAAATTAGGAGAAAACCATCAGTATTTAGGTGGATCATTTTTTGAATTTCTAAACCCTTACTCCATCATGACAGGACTAACTACTCTATCATTGTTTATGCTTCAAGGGGCTATATTTTTATTATTAAAAACAGAAGGGCGTCTTTTTGTAAGATTGACATTTTTACTCAAGAAAGGAATGGTGTTTTTCATCACTGTTTTTTCATTGACATCACTCTATACCCTCATTTTTATTCCAGGTGTTACCGATAAATTCAAGGAGTATCCAGTATTTTTTGTACTCCCTTTGTTATCGTTTTTGTCCATCGCTAATATCCCAAGATTAGTCTCTAAGAAGAAATATGCTCATGCTATTGTGTTTTCTTCACTTACCACGGCCTTTTTATTGATGTTGGTTGCCTTTCAACTCTACCCTGTACTACTACCTTCAACAATAGATCTCGACTTTAGTGTAAATATTTACAATGCGGCCTCCTCTGAAAAATCCTTAGGAATTATGCTCACCATTGTTCTCATCGGTAGTCCATTACTTGCTAGTTACTTTCTATTTCTATATAAAACGTTTAATGGTAAAGTTATACTCGACGACACTAGCTATTAATGCGTCTTGAATCTAATAATCCTACTACTACTGTAATTAATAATTTATTCATTATCTGCATCTTCTTTTATTTCATCTCTAATCACTTATTGTAATATAATATATAAAGTGGACACCCCTTTTTTTGGAAGTGTACCTAAAGCAAAACTATTTTCCCATGTATTATTTCACAACACCTATCATTCAGGTCAAATTGGTTTAACGATTAAATGAGCTTAAAACGAAGTTTTTGCTGCAGCTTTTGTCAATAGGGGGAGCAATATCAAAATAAAAGGGTTATACTTGTATAGTGTAACCCTTTTTATTTTCTGTTTATGAAAAATACTTTATTTATCATAGTTCTTATGTCATTCCTGAGCGCTTCAGCTCAACACCATCCAATTATGGTTGGCGCGATGAAAAATGTGATGTGGAAAGGAGAGCTAGCTGGACTTATCCAAATGGACTCTCTCAGTAAAAAAGGGTTATATGGTATGGGACCGGTAGAATATCTTAAAGGAGAATTGATGATTTGGGATGGAGACGTATACCAATCTTCAGTTGTTAATTCTAATGATATGAGTGTAAAGAAAACCTCAACTGCCCGAGCTCCATTCTTTGCATACGAGTTCATTAATGAGTGGGAAGAAATAGAACTCCCTGAAGGCATCAAGAGTCTGAAAGAGTTAGAATTGTTTTTGGATAAAAGATTTAGTCAAAATAACACCCCATTCTTTTTTAAACTTGAAGGTTTCGTAGATAGTGCCAATATTCATATTGTAAACTTACCGGATGGCAAAGTGGTTAGAAGTCCGGATGATGCACATCAGGGACAAATAAACTATCCCGTCACCAAAAGGAATGTGTCTGTTTTAGGATTCTTCTCTCGCAATCACAAAGCCATATTTACCCACCACGATACATACATTCACACTCATTTAATTACACAAGAGAAGGATATGATGGGGCATCTTGAAGAGGTCAGTTTTTCTTCCAAAAGGGTGAAGCTTTCGGTGACAAAGAAACAACTATCTGAAAATTGACAAGAAGTTCAACCCTTCATTTTCCTTAAAGTCAAATACTCAATCATCGAATTATAGCTGCATCTTTCGTAGAAAAGGGGAGCAGGTAAAGTCATTTAGAAATAGGTGACTATTTTTAAAAAATTTCAATTTAATGCTATATAATATTTTTATGACCTTTAAAATTAATGTTTTCAAATAAAAGGAGAAATAAAGGGGGAGTGGTTTTTCACCAAGGTTAATTTAGACAAAATTATTTTCGACCCAATTTCTTTAATAATTTCATTTACAAATTATGAAATGTGGGCTAAATGTGGGCTAATTTAAAAATAAAAAATCCTTAACTACCTGTATTTCAGTAATTAAGGATTAATTTTTGCAGAGGGGAAGGGATTCGAACCCTCGATAGGCTTTAGACCTATACACACTTTCCAGGCGTGCTCCTTCAACCACTCGGACACCCCTCTTTGGTTTCACAAAAGTAATTAGACTTATTTACTTCTCAAAAATACTTCGCTGAATAAATTTTATAAATCTCCAATTAACTGTAAAATTTCTTCTGAACTAAAGCCTTTGCTCAATCCGTATCGATAGGTTTTTTGTTTGATTTCCAAGGGACTTTTACCCTTAAGGCTGTTCATTTTTTTTGTCAATAACTCTTTTATTCGAAGTTTATATTCCTCCCCATCTAATTTTTCAA
>JBJOIA010000110.1:0-7746 GCA_046047395.1 Bacteroidota bacterium
CATATATTTTTCGCCCAATTGATTTGCTAAATCTGCCACTACATCCTCTCCATAAAATTTTAAAGGTGAACCTCGGTCTTCCCAAAGTTCCCGATAGGTTTTCGCAGATTTAGGTGCCCTAAAGGGGGCAATGATACCATTTACGAGGATAAAACGAAAGATTCCAGGTATATCAATAACCCTTCCATCCATTAAAAATTCCCTTAAATACTTTCTCACATCCGGAGTTTTTGGACTATCCGGAGTTCCTAAATTTACGATTAAAACACCTATCATTTATCAATCCTATTTATTATTTTGCTGACTTATCATTCCCATCATTTGCTTCATGGTTTTCTCCATATTATCCGGAGAACCATCTAGGAATATTACATTACCCTTTGAAGCTTCTGAAAATTGTTTAATGGACTCTGTCCACATTGAAAACAAAATCACTGAAGTATCTAAATTTGCTGTTTGCATTTGAATTGCTGCATCTGTCATCCCTTTTGCAACCTCTTGTCTAAACAATGCAACACCCTCACCTCTTAATTTAGCTGCTTCTTTTTCTGCCTCAGCTGAAATTTTAATGGCATTTCCATCAGCCTCAGCAGCCTTGGTCTTTGTAATTAAAAGAGCTTGTCCTTCATTTTCAGCCGCAGCTTTTAAATTATTCGACGCAACCACTTGGCTCATGGATTTCAAAATTACCTCATCAAAAGTGATATCATTTAACTGTAAATCTTGAAGATGATATCCCCATTCCTCCATGGCCTGATCAACTTGGTCCTTAACATATAAAACGATTTCTTTTCTTAAGCTAAGAATTTCACTTTGTTTCTTGGTTGCTACATAAGAACGCACAGAACCCTCAATTGTTCTAGTTAAAGTCTGCATTAAGGATCTTTCATCAATAAATTTAAATGCAACGTTCTTAATGGTATCCTCTTCTTGGTTGAATACAGAATATAAAAGCATTGATTTGAAATAAACATTTGCTTGGTCTGCAGTAATTGCCTGAAATTCCAATTCAATGGATCTATTTTGAATCGAAATTGCTTTAAACACTCTTTCAATAAAAGGTATTTTCCAGTGTAAACCTGGGCCAAAAGATCTGCTATATTTTCCGAAAATGGTTAATACAGCTACATTGCCTTGCTGAACTGTAATTAAGCCTGAAAAAAGGGTTATCAAGGCTAGAACTGAAATAATGGATAAAGTGATCATGGTTATTATACGATATTTGCTGTTTGTTCTTTAATTTTTTCTAATTCATCTTTCATTTGAACAACTAATTGTTGCATTTTACTATCATTGGCTTTTGAACCGATAGTATTTATTTCTCTACCAATTTCCTGTGAAATGAAATTTAATTTTTTTCCATTTCCTTTTCGAACAATTTCCAAAAAATAATTCAAATGAGTACTCAAACGTTGTATTTCTTCTGAAATATCCAGTTTTTCAATATAATAAATTAATTCTTGTTCTAAGCGATTTGGGTCAAAATCATCTTTTCCCAAATTTTCCGTTAAAACATTTTTAATTCTATTTTTAATGGCTGGAATTCGTTCTTTTTCTATTTCTTCTACCTTCTTTAAATTGGAGCTGATATTTTCTATATATTCAATTAATTTAGCAACAAGCATCATTCCCTCTCTATTTCTAAATTCAATGGCTTCTTGAATAGCTATATTGATATTTTTTAAGATTTCAGGATAAACTTTCTCAATTGCTTCATCCATTCCTATTTGATTCTCCTCATTCGAAACCCTTCCTGATTCCAAAGCCTTCGTAAAAAGAATAGAATCATCAATATCTCCCCCTAATTTCTTTGTTAAATCCTTAAGTTTATTGAAACTTTCTATAACCAACTCCTCATTATAATCTTGAATTTCCAAAGTCGACCTATTTTGTAAAATCGTCATTAATAATTCAATCTTTCCTCTTTCTAATTCTTTTGTTAGAATATTTCTAATTTCAATTTCCTTTGAAAATAAGAATTTTGGAATCTTGCAATAAATATCAGTGTATTTAGAATTCAAACATTTGATCTCTATCTTTATTTGGAATTCATTTGTCTCGAATTTTGCTTTACCAAAACCCGTCATGGATTGAATCATGCTTTTTTCTCTTTATTTAGTCTAATAAATCCTAATGCAATAATTAATATCCAGAAAATTGAAGCTATGCCATCTATTTTCTCTCCAATTTTTACAGATTTAGGATCAAATTTAAATTCTATTTGATGTTTTCCCGCTGGTATAATCATTCCTCTTAATACATAATTTGCATGGAAATGATTTTGAAATTTGCCATCAACATAAGCCTTCCAATCTTCATTTCCTTTATAATATATTTCAGAAAATACAACTAAAGAAGGGGCGTCTAAGTTAGCTTCATATTTTATTTCATTGAAATTGTTTTCCAATAAATTTACCGTTCCTGTACCTAATTCTGATGGAATATTTCCGATTAAATTTTCATCTTTTTTCTCTAATACCACGGTTTCAGAAGGATTACTATCCTGCATTAATTCCAAAACCTGATTCGCATTGTTTGCTATTTTATAATCTTGGACTGTCCACGCATTTCCTAATGCAAAAGGATTCAGTTGGGCTACTTGTTGGCCGGATGTATCTTGAACAATAAAATATTTAGTGTTCAACATATTTAGAATTCCCATTTGGGAAGTCTGGGTATTGAAATTTGAATTGATTAATTCATTGTAGCGTCTTAGTTTAGCAGCATGATATCCGCCGATGGAATTATGGTAATATGAAGTTGTACCATCATTCATAAAACTAGTGGTAGCATTGAATACGCGGTATTCACTCTTATCCTGCAAAATTTGCTGGTTGGCCATCGTAATTGGCACATAGGTATTACCTTCTCCTTTATCTACAAAATATTCTTCACCAAAATATCTTTTTGATACACTAAATATATCGATTAAAACTAAAACTGCTAAAGAAATTTTTAGGATTTTACTATTGAATTTTCCTTTTAAGAATAGAAATATGCTTAAGGCTGCTAGCGAAATAAATCCAAAACTTCTTAATGCATCATTTGAAACAATTGTTTTTCTATCTGAACGAATGGCATCCCAAATTCTATTGTCGATCTTAGGGTCTCCCACTAAAGGACTATTGTCTTGTAATCCTTGGAAATCGAAGAAGCTATTCGGACTAAACCATACTAAAAGACATATTCCAGCTAAAATTCCATAGGCAATGTAAAAGGTTTTAGAGATTTCTTCCCATTTTGGTTTTTCCTTGAACAATTGCATAATTCCATAGATGGCCAAAAGGCTTAATGGAATAGATGCCAAATTTAGGGTCATGGTAACTGACCTAAATTTATTGAAAAGGGGGAAATGGTCGAATAGAAAATCATTCAATGGAAAATATTTTCCCCAAGAAATAGAAACTAGAAGCAAAATACTTGTTAATAAAACCCATTTTTCCTTTTTCTTTAAATAGATTAGGGCGAAAAATGCTAAAAATACAATTATTGAACCCATATAAGCTGGTCCTGCCGTAAAACTTTGTTCTCCGAAATAGGTTGGGCCATGTTCCACAAAATTTAAGGCACCTTCAGAAGGTACCCCAATTTCCTGCATGACTTTAAACGTATGGGAATCTTTTCCTCCTAAATCTCCTTGAGAGGCTCCTCCTAAAATATTCGGAATAAATAAAGAAAGAGTTTCATCCAATCCTAAAGACCAGGCAAAAGCATATTCTTTATCAAGTCCATCTGTTGAACTGCCAGTTTCTTTGCTGGTTAATTCAGATTTTCCTCTGATGGTTTCCTTTGAGTATTCATAATTGTTCCAAAGCCTTTCCATATTTGTTCCTAAAGAAACCAGTAAAGAAATAAATAAGAAAGCTGAAATTTTAATAAATTCTTTTAAGCGGTTTTCTTTAAGGTATTTGATTAAGAAATAGATGAAATAAATTCCTAATACTAGGAAGGTGTAATAAGTTATTTGAACGTGGTTTGAATATAATTCCAATCCCATTCCAAGGGTAAATAATAGGAGACCTTTCCAAAGACTTTTTTTATAGGAAGTTAAAAATCCTGCTAATAGGATTGCGGCAAAAGCCAAGGCCAAAACTTTGGAATAATGTCCTGCTCCAATTACAGCAATATTATAGGTGGAAAGGGCATAGGCTACTGCTCCCATGAAACTAATGATGGGAGGGGAGCTCATACTCCAAAATAAAAGATATATTCCTATTAATTGAAGGAAGATTAAGATAGTTGGATTCGGTAAGATTGAATTTATTGCCCTTCCCAAATACTGGGTAACGGAATAAGGATAATCTCCCGTTATCATAAAAGCTGGCATTCCTGAGAACATGGAATTTGTCCACCAAACTGTTTTTCCTGTTTCTTTTTTATAATCATCCAAAGATTTTGAAGCACTTGCTGCTTGAATTAAATCACCTTGTCTGATTACTTTACCCTTCAATATTGGGGAAGTCATGGCAAATGAAACTCCTAAAAAAAGGAGTATAATTATGCCTTGGGTTAGGAATATATCTTTAACGGATTTCATAATAATTAATTAATTGAGACCAATTCTAAATCAAATGTTAAATCTTTACCTGCTAATGGATGATTGGCATCTAGGGTAATTGACTCGTCTGATAATTCAGTAACCTGAACTTGGATAACTTGTCCACCTTCATTATGCATATTCAACATAGTTCCAACCTCTACTTCAATATGTTCTGGAACATTTGATCTTGGCATTGAAACTACATTTTCAGGGATATGCTCACCGTAAGCTTCTTTTGCTGGTATTACAATTGTTTTCTTTTCTCCAATTTCCATTCCGGTAATTCCATCATCAAATCCTTTAATCACCATTCCTGATCCTAATTCAAATTCTAATGGCTCTCTTCCTGCTGAAGAATCAAATACCTCTCCTGATGTGTGTTTTCCTGTGTAATGAACGGCAACTTTATCACCTAATTTTGCTTTAGACATAATTTGTTTTTTTTTCTAATTTAAAAATAATCGTTTGAGTAATTTTCAAACGTATAATCTACAAAAATAGCGTATTTTTTTGGTATTTTATTGTTTTTTAAGCTGAATTAAATAATTCTCATCATGAAATTTTGGAACGCCATTCACGCTTATGGTTTGGGGCTTGGTACTGACCATTAAGGGAGATTTTTTTGTCATTTCATCTGAATAGGGGACGGACATTTTAAAATCTCCTTCTACATTTTCCCAGTGGTAGGTCATGATTTCATTATCTACTGAATAGACCAAGGTTGGGATTTTTGTGGTGAACAAATAAGTTTTGGCTAATTCTTTTACGGGTATCTTCAATCTTTCCTCAAAAAAACTTAAAACTTCTTCTGTATTGGTATTTTTATGGTAAAAATTCATACAAAAATCTTTCATTGTTTTCCACCATAGTTCATCATTATTCGTGATATTCCGCAAACTATGAATAAACCAGGAGCCTTTGAAATACATATCTGAATCTGGATTCTGATAATTAACTCCATAAGGACCAACAATTGGATATTTATTCTGAATACTTCTCTTTTTGGTTTGCATATAGGTCAGGGCGAAATCCTTATTCATTTTTTCCTCTAAATAGACCATTTCTGCATAGGTTCCAAAGGCCTCGTGAATCCACAAATCCGCATGATCCGTACAGGAAATAGAATTTCCGAACCATTCATGGGCAGACTCATGGATGATGATAAAATCAAAGCCAAAATTATTATTTAAATAATGGTTGCCATAGGCCACCGCGCTCTGATGTTCCATTCCCCAATAATCTGTTTCCACCATGGCATAGCCATCTTTTGGAAAAGGATAAGGACCAAAATATTTCTCAAAGATCAGCAGCATTTCTCTTACTTGCTGAAAATGTGATTTGGATTTTTCTAAATTATAGGGTAAAACATAATAGTCTAAAGCTAATTCTTGTCCATTATATTGAAGGAGTTTTTCTGACCAATGACGATAATCGGCGATATTCAGAGTAATATTATAAAGGTTGATGGGGTAGGAGACTTTCCAATGATAATTCATGAAATCTCCTTCTGCTTTTTTGTCGATAAGATTTCCGTTTGAAACAGCCATTAAATCTTTTGGGACGATCAACTGAATGTCTACGGAATCGGGTTCATCGGAGGGATGATCTTTACAAGGCCACCAAACAGATGCGCCTAGGCCTTCGCAGGAAAGGGTAATCCAATCCTTTCCGTTATTGTCTTTTGTCCAGGAAAATCCCCCATCCCAAGGCGGACGAACAGCAGCTCTAGGTTTTCCGGAATAGGAGATTGTCAGTTCGTTTAGGCTATTTTCTTTTAATTTTTTCGGGAAATTTACAAAAAAGGCATTTCCATCTCGAGTATAATTCAGGGTTTTTCCATCCATTTTTATGGAGTGAATTTCAAGATTTTCGAATAAATCTAATTGAATTTTATTGGTAGGCTTGATTATTTTAAAACGAATTTTCGTATTTCCTTCGATGGATTTGGTATCAGGATGAATTTTGGTAGCAATATCATAATGAACAACATCAAAGCTAGTCCGTTCAAAGGGAAGTCCTCCCCTCAGGCTATCTGGATGGCTAAATTCTTGGGAAAAACAGCTGAAATTTATCAGTAGGAATAGAGTGAAGAGGGAAGAGGGAATAGTGAATGATTTTTTCATTTTGTTGACAGCTTAATAGTTCAATTTACTATAATTTTTAAATAATTAAAAAGGGGAATAAAAATTCAGCCCTTGAATTTATTTGTGGGCTGAATTTCTATTTTCTTTATTGCTGTGTCGGCCGTTATTCCCTCTTCACAGCGCGGCTGCCGCTCTTCCCTAATACCTATACATATCCGATTTGAATGGTCCCTCCACTGTGACCCCAATATAATCGGCTTGCTCTTTCGTTAAGATATCTAATTTTGCACCAATATGCGCTAAATGCAAGGCTGCTACCTTTTCATCCAAATGCTTTGGTAATACATATACCTTGTTTTCATATTGATCTGTATTGTTCCAAAGCTCCATCTGTGCTAATGTTTGGTTACAAAACGAGTTCGACATCACAAAAGATGGATGTCCCATCGCACAACCTAAATTCACCAATCTTCCCTCTGCCAATACGATAATGTCCTTACCGTTGATCGTATACATATCCACTTGCGGCTTAATGCTCACCTTGGTGTCCTTATAATTCTTATTCAACCATGCCATATCGATTTCATTATCGAAATGTCCAATATTACATACTACTGCCTTGTCTTTCATGGCCAAGAAATGCTCCTCACGGATAATCTTGTAATTTCCTGTTGCCGTAACGAAAATATTCGCTCTTGGCGCTGCCTCAGACATCGGAACAACCTCAAAGCCGTCCATCGCTGCTTGTAGGGCACATATTGGGTCAATTTCTGTTACTAAAACTCGACAACCTGCTCCTCTTAAAGATTCTGCTGATCCCTTTCCCACATCGCCATAACCTGCTACCACAGCCACTTTTCCGGCTAACATTAAATCCGTAGCGCGACGAATCGCATCTACCAAAGATTCTTTACAACCGTATTTATTATCGAATTTCGATTTCGTTACTGAATCATTCACATTGATTGCCGGAAGCAATAAAGTTCCTTTTCTCATCCTCTCGTATAAACGGTGAACACCTGTAGTGGTCTCTTCAGATAATCCTTTGATGCCCGCAGCAAGCTCCGGATAATCATCAAATACCATATTTGTTAAATCGCCCCCATCATCCAAGATCATGTT
>JBJOIA010000111.1:0-4420 GCA_046047395.1 Bacteroidota bacterium
GACTTAGCAACTAAACCATCAATAACAGTTAACTCTGCGTAAATATTACCTAATAAACGGTTATACTTATTATTGTTATTTCTGTTATCTTTTAAAATCTGAGTTGGGTTTGTAAAGTTACCAGTTTGTGCAGTTAAGTGACCACCTGGATTTCCTTTAATATCATATACTGGAACAACTGGAGTTGTCTTTAACAAGTTACCTAAGATACCTTGCTCGTTGTTTCCACCACCCATTGATCCAATACCAACACCCCAGTTAGCAGAATACATCATGTTCTCTCCAATTTTTAAATTCTTAGAAACATTGAATGATGAATTTGCACGTAATGAAGCTCTGTTGAAATCTGTTAATTGAATAACACCTTCTTGCTTGTAATAGTTAGCAGAGATATTGAAAACTGCATTTTCAGAACCACCAGACATATTAATTGTATGATCGGTCACCTTTGCATTTTGTCTTGAAATCTCTTTCCACCAATTAGTACCTACTTTATTAGTACGTGTGATAGGGTTGTATAGACGATCATAATCAGCCTCAGCTGTAGATTGTCCACCTTGATCGATGAAATCAGGTAATGAATTTGGATTTGCAAAGAATGCAGGAGCATCAGATCCTAACTTCTTTAACATTGCCGTAGCATAGTCAGTAGAAGATAAGTTCATGATTTTGTCATATCCCTTTGTTGCTTGAGATACACCAACTGATCCTGAATAGTTTACAGATAATTTTCCAGCTTTACCTTTTTTAGTTGTGATTACAATTACACCATTAGATGCACGAGATCCATAAATAGAAGCAGTAGATGCATCTTTTAAAACTTGGATTGACTCGATATCCTCTGGAGCAATCGTGTTCATGTATTGGTCTTTTACTGGAACTCCATCAATAATATATAATGGGTCATTCGAAGTAAAAGATGAAATACCACGTACACGAACTGTCGTAGCATCACCAGGAGATCCAGATGTTGAAACGTTAACACCCGGTGCTCTACCCGCTAAATTTTGCGTGATAGATCCAGCTTTAACTGTTTTTAAATCTGCTACGTCAACTACAGTAACCGCACCAGTGATATCTTGCTTTCTAATAGACTGATATCCCGTTACGATAACCTCTTGTAATTGGCCCACGTCCTCTTTCAAAGTAACGTTTACAGTAGAACGATTTGCAACGTTTACTGTTTGTGATTCGAAACCAACTGCTGTAATTCTTAAAACAGTTTTTCCTTCCTGAGTATTAATCGTAAAATTACCATCAATATCAGTTGTAGTTCCCGAATTGGTACCTTGTAACAAAATACTTACTCCAGGAATCCCTGAGCCACTCTCATCTGAAATTGTTCCAGAAACTTGCCCAGTTTGAGCGAATACTGCCGCGCTTAATAATAAAGCCAAAAACAGCATAACACTCTTTGAACTTAAGATGTAAAATTGTTTCATGTTTAGTTAAGAAATTTTGGTTGTTTTTAATTGTTTAGTTTAATCTTAAATTAATTAAATAGTTAATTGCTTGTCATTTCCTCCTTTCTTTTTTAGTGCTATTTTAAATTTCATGTAAATTGGACTATTTTAATAATAAACCTTATTAACCTATACTAGTCTGTGCTACATTTGAGTAAATTAATGGAAATATTCATAAAAATCCCAAAAAAAATTAAAGTTTTTATAAAAAAACCTCCATTTTAATTGAATAATTATATTTTTATACAAACAATCGAAGATTTTTTTAATTCTCCCTTTGAAATAACCCCATAATTCAAGATTTTTGAATGAACTATTTTTTACTCGAAAATATTGTACTTTATTAATTTTATATTAAATTTTATAAATGAATATTGTAGCTCCAAAATCTAATCTTTCCATTCTTCCCAATGAACCTGGGGTATATCAATATTTCGACAAAAACAATGAATTACTCTATATAGGCAAAGCTAAAAACCTAAAAAATAGAATTAGCTCCTATTTTACTTCGAACCTTCAATCAAGAAAAACAAGCAGATTAGTCTCCCAAATACATTCCGTAAATATCACCATCGTACACTCTGAATTTGATGCGCTGCTTCTTGAAAATATTTTAATAAAAAAACATCAACCTAAATATAATATCCTCCTAAGAGATGATAAAACCTATCCTTTTATCTGTATTACCAATGAACCCTTCCCAAAACTCATCACAACTAGAAAAATAGATAAAAATATCGGCAAATTTTACGGCCCCTTTGCCAATCCCAGGTCTATGAACGTTCTAATTGAACTAATTCATCAATTATTTCCAATTAGAACTTGTAACCTCAATCTCTCAGAAGAAAAAATAAATAATGGTAATTACCGCGTTTGTCTTGAATATCATATTGGAAATTGCAAAGGCCCATGTGAAAACCTCCAAAAAGAAGTAGAATACCTAGGATATATTCAACAAATACATTCCATCCTAAAGGGAAATTACGTCCAAGCTAAATCCTATTTTCAGGATGAAATGATTAAAGCATCAGAATCACTCAATTTTGAAAAAGCACAAGAATTCAAAGAAAAATATGAACAACTAGAAAATTTTCAGGCAAAATCTACCATCGTAAATCCTTCTATTAATGATGTTGACGTTTTCTCCATCGTCTCAGATCATGATAACGCCTACTTGAATTTTATGAAAATTATCAATGGAACCATCATTCAAGCGCAAACTTGGGATATTAAAAAACGAATGGAGGAAGATGACGCCGATATTCTAACGATGATCGTTTGGGAAAAAAGAAATCAATTTCAATCCGAAGCAAAAGAAATTATCACCAATATCCCTCTTTCAATTGAATTAGAAAATCTATCAAATACCATTCCTCAGATAGGAGATAAAAAGAAATTAATCGACCTTTCCCTAAAAAACGTTCTCTATTACAGAAAGGAAAAATTAGAAAGAAAGGCTGCCGCAGAAGGTGGAGGCGACCCAAAAGCACGTGTATTATTTACCCTTCAAAATGAACTCGCTCTTAAAACCCTACCAAAAAGAATTGAATGCTTTGATAATTCCAACCTTCAAGGCACAAATCCAGTTTCCGCACTGGTCTGTTTTCTGAATGGAAGACCTGCGAAAAAGGAATATAGGCTCTTTACTCCTAAAACAGTGGAAGGCCCAAACGATTTTGCTACTATGAAAGAAGTTGTCTTCAGAAGATATAAAAGAGTCATCGAGGAAGAATTAGAACTACCTGACTTATTAATTATCGATGGCGGAAAAGGACAATTATCCTCTTCAGTAGAAGCTCTAAAACAACTAGACCTCTACGGAAAAATCCCAATAATTGGTATAGCCAAAAGATTAGAGGAAATTTATTTTCCAGAAGATAGTATTCCAATTTATATCGATAAAAGATCCGAATCTCTAAAACTGATTCAACAATTACGAGATGAAGCCCATCGTTTTGGTATTACAGCCCATAGAAATAAGCGTTCTAAAAACTTCCTAATAAGCCAATTAGAGGAAATAGATGGAATTGGAAAACTTACCGCACAAAAACTTATGAAAGTCTTCGGCTCGATTAAAAACTTGAAAAATGCCCCTTTAGAAGAAATTGAAAAAGTGGTAGGAAAAAAGAAAGCCCCCCACCTTATTAATCAGTTAAATAATTGGATGGAATAAGCCTAATCCTCATGATTTTCCAAATCTGAAAAATCATTTTCCTTGAAATAATTATAAGATTGAATAATAATAGCCATCCCTACCGCTAATTCACATACTCCCAAAATTAAATTAAAGAGACCAAAAATTACTCCACTCCTTTCAACATCATTCCTTCCAAAGGCAACTAAATTAATGTTTCCTGCAACCATCATTAATTCAACACCCAGTAAAATCAATATTGGATTCTTCTTTATCAAAACTATTGCCAAACCTATCCCAAACAAAATTGCCGACAATAATAAAAAACCCAAAAGTGGTATTTCAACACTATTCATGCTTCTTGGCTATATAAGTTGCTAAAAATAAACTTATCAATAAAAAAATCCCAATATACTCAAAAGGAAAAAATAAATTTGTCAATAATGACCTTCCAACTAAATCAATACTTGTTTGATCGTACCCAAAAGAATTTTCAAATATTAATCCTCCCCCAATTTCATTAATTCCATATAATATTAAACCCGTAAAACTTAATCCAATGATTATTCCCCAGGTTAAAGGAAATCTATTAACGATTATTAAGTTCTTCCCATCCGTTTCTCTAAACCGATTTTCTGCCAACATTAATCCTAACATAATTAAGACGATTACACCTCCTACATAAAGCACTAAATGACTTATCGCCATAATATCAGCCTCCAATAATATATATATTCCAACCACCGCCAACATAAGAGACAAAAAATAAATAAGGGCATTCATCATCTTCTTAGTAAATAAAATCCCCAAGGCTGACACAAGT
>JBJOIA010000112.1:0-9460 GCA_046047395.1 Bacteroidota bacterium
TAGGTAATTTAGTAGCAAATTCTATAGAGGAATTATAAAATATTTTTTGCTGTATACGCTCAATTATCCTATATAAATTGATCTTTACCGAACCTGAAAAAAATACCCCCAAAACTACCAAGCCAATTAAAACATAGATTGATGTAACCATTGTAGCCCCAGTAAATAGGCCTACAATAGCTTGGACTCCCAAGGGTACACTTAAATCAAGTAATCCATTTAATATGGAATAAAAATAAATAGAAGTTACCTCTCGATTGTTTTCCTTTACAATCTTGAAAATTCTTAATATTGGATTCAAAGTGCTATAATATTTTCTTATTTAAACTAATTATAAATAAAAAAAGTTTCATTTTCAAGACTTTTTAATTTAATTTCAAATATTATTCAAAATATGTATGAAAATTAACCAAATATTAGTGGGCACCTCCCTTATGCTCATGATTTCATTCCTTAACCTAGCCCAAGTAAGTACCCAGGAAACTTTTCCCACAGGTGATAGAGCCATAACAATTATTTTCGATTTAAAACTTGCTAAAGATAGTAGAGCACAAGCCCTTCTAGGAAAAAATAATGATGTTTACCTTTGGTCAGGAGCAGGTACCAGCGCAGATGGAAACGCTTTTGAATATCAACCCGCCGGACAAACCAATTTTAATTCTGTGTTTAGTCCGGGTACCATGACTTCCCTTGGGAATGATAAATGGTCAATTACACTAACACCAAGATCTTATTTTAATGTGCCAGAAGGAAAACCTATTTTGAAACTTGGACTTTTATTGAAAAATGGTGCCGGAACAGCCCAAACAGAAGATTTTATATTGAATTTATTTTCTGGTGACCTTCTAGTGAAATGGCTAAATCCCTCTACCAAATACAGCGTTTATTCCAAAAATACAGATCTTCTAATCCGAGGAAAATTCTCAGCTACGGTTTCTGGTACTATTAGCAATAATGGTACAAATATTGCTACTATTACCAATACAGATTCCGTCCGCATAAATTTTAATACAGGAAATACGGCAGGACAAAAGCATGAATTAATATTGAATATTAGCAATGCCTCGCATTCCCTAGTGGATACCCTTATTCTTCAAAATAAACCGGATGTATTGGAAGAAAGCCCTTCCCTTAATCTTAGTCCTGGTGTAAATTATGTGGGAGATCGTGTTTATTTAAGTTTTTATGCCCCTCTAAAATCCTACGTCTATGTATTGGGAGATTTTAATAATTTTGAAAAATCTCCCGAATATTTGATGAAAAAGTATCCAAATGAAGATAAATTCTGGATTGATTTAGGAGAATTTAGCGATCATCAGGAACATATTTACCAATATTTAATTGATGATGAATTGACCCTAGCAGACCCAATGGCTAATAAAATCTTAGATAAAAATAACGATCAATATATTCCTTCGTCCACTTATCCAAATATTCCAAGTTTTCCATCAAGAGCTAAAGGACAATTTGCCTCTACCTTTCAAACCGGACAAGTTCCATATTCCTGGGAGATTCAAGAATTTCAAAGACCTGAAAAGAAAAACCTAAATATTTATGAATTATTGGTTCGGGACTTTAGTGCGAATGGTAATTATAAAACCTTGATTGATTCCCTGAATTATTTCAAGAATTTAGGTATAAATGCGATAGAATTAATGCCCGTGATGGAATTCTCTGGAAATGATTCTTGGGGCTATAATCCAATTTTTATGCAAGCCCTAGATAAAGCATATGGAACTCCTAATGATTTTAAAGCATTAATCGACTCAGCACATAAAAATGGAATCGCTATTATTTTGGATATCGTATTTAACCAACAAGATTGGGGTAATCCGTATGTGCAAATGTATTGGGATGGTTCCAAGCCAACAGCCAATTCTCCTTTCTTTAATATTTCTGCTACTCACCCATATTCTGTATTTTTTGACATGAATCATGAATCTAGCGCTACTCAATGGTTTGTGGATAATGTTATTAAATATTGGTTAAATGAATATAAGGTAGATGGTTTTCGTTTCGATTTATCGAAAGGATTTACCCAAAAAAAATCTGGTTCGGATGTAGGAGCCTGGGGACAATATGACCAATCCAGAGTGAATATTCTTAAACGAATATATAATCAGGTAAGAACTTACGATGAATCTGCTTATTTGATTTTAGAACATTTTGCGGATAATTCAGAAGAACTTGAATTAGGATCAATTGGATTTATGCTTTGGGCAAACGGCCATTTTGATATGACTGCCATTTTAAAGGGTGAATCTCGTAATTATACCAATTTAGATTATCAATCCAGAAGTTTTTCCCAACCTCAACTTGTTGGTTATATTGAAAGCCACGATGAAGAGCGTTTAATGGTAGAAATGAATGCCTCTGCTTATAGTTTCGCTCAAAAAATTAATAGAATGAAATTAGGGGCGGGTTTAATGTATGCAGTACCTGGTCCAAAAATGTTTTGGCAATTTGGTGAATTAGGATATGATATTACGATCGAAAATAATGGTAGAACGGGTAAGAAGCCTATTAAATGGGATTATTATACCAATAATGATCGTAAATCTTTGTACAATTTATATAGTGAATTAGGAAAGTTAAAATTGAATTATCCATCTTTTAATCATTCTACTAATCTCCAAACAAGTTCAAATTTTAAAAGAATTACCAATTCCTCTGCAGATACCACTTGGTTTTATATAGCTAATTCCGGAAATTCAGGATATTCTGGAAATATTACCTTTCCTTCATCAGGAAAATGGTATGATTATTTCGCTAAGGATTCATTAGAAATTTCAGAGGCTACTAATCCAATTGTCTTATCAGCAGGTGAATTTCATTTATTCGTGAATAAACCAATCCTTTCTTCAATAGACAATTTAAGTCAATGGACTATTCCAAATTTACGCGTCTTAGCAAATAAAGAAGCACCAGTTTTAAATTTTAAAGCCTTTCCAAATCCTAGTAATGGAAATTTGACTATTGAATGGTATGGACAATCGGATGAAAATAAGAACTTTTCATTGATTGATTTAAACGGACAAATCTTATATAATTGGATATTTCCTCAGTTTAAAGGACAAAAAAATAGCCAATCCATTCAAATTAATCCTAAAAATTTAGCTGGATTTTTTCTTTTGAAGTCGGAAAATGAAATTTTGAAAATTTTGGTTAAATAATTAGGGTATTTTTGATAAAATTCATAAATTTTATTATTCTAAACCTAATTAAATGTCAAAAATTCTTGTTCTAGGTAGTGTTAATACTGACCTAATAATTTATACACCCAAAATTCCAAAATCAGGAGAGACTATTTTGGGTGGAGAATTTATGAAAAAATTAGGAGGAAAGGGAGCCAATCAGGCAATTGCGGCTTCGCGGATGAATGCAACAGTTTTTCTATATGCCAATATTGGTAAGGATGGTTTTGGAGAAGATCATTTAAGAAATTTTAATAAGGAAGGAGTAAATTTTCAATTTATACATTCTGATCCGAGTAGTCCTACAGGTATTGCCTTGATTAATGTGGATAAAAATGGAAATAATAGCATCACTGTAGCACCCGGAGCGAATGCTAATCTAAAACTTAATCAGGAAAATGAAATACTTGAAAATTTCAATAAAGAAGATATTTTTATATGCCAATTGGAAATCCCTTTGGCTACCATAAAAAAATTAAAAGCAATTTCAGAAAAAATTGGCAATAGATTAATCATCAATCCAGCACCGGCCTTGCCACTTCCAGATGCAATCTATTCAAATTTATTCATGATTACACCTAATGAACATGAAGCATCCTTTTTAACAGGTATTGAATATTCAAATCAGGATTCATTAAAAAAGATGGGTAAATGGTTTATTAACAAGGGAGTACAAGAAGTAATTATTACACTGGGTTCAGCAGGAGTATTTTGGATGAATAAAAATAAATCCCAATTTTTTTCAGCAAAAGTTGTCAAAGCAATTGATACTACCGCTGCAGGAGATTGTTTTAATGGATGCTTAGCCGCCCAATTAGCCGATAATATAAAAATGGAAGCAGCTATTCAAAAGTCAATAATAGCGGCCTCCATTTCAGTTACTAGAAAAGGTGCACAAGAATCTATGCCCTATGCCTTCGAATTAAATTAAATCCTACATTTTTCCAGGTAAAATTCTAGTCCAATAGAAAAACGGTAATAAATATTTCTTTAATACCCACATCGTCCATCTTTCTTTTGATTGATCAAAAGGGAAAGTTTCTTTTGGAGTATTCGTATAATCAAATTCTGCTAACATTAATTTTCCATATCCTGTTACGATCGGACAAGAAGAATAACCATCATAAGAGTATCCAGTTTTATTTCCATTAATCACAGACAATAAATTTGCTACTAGAACAGGTGCTTGTTTACGAATAGCTGCGCCAGTCCTAGATACCGGTATTCCTGCTGCATCTCCCGCCGCAAATACATTCGGGTATTTATTATGCTGTAATGAATTTTTATCAACATCAATCCAACCTCCTTCATTTGCCAATGGACTTGCTTTAATGAAATCTGGTGCAGACTGAGGAGGGGTGACGTGGATCATATCAAATTTTACTTTGTACTCCTTATCTTTATTTCCTTCTCCAAAACCAATAAAAGTAGCCACTTTATTTTTTCCATCAATTTCCGTCATTTTTACACTTAGAGTAGGAGTGATCTGGTATCTTTCAATGATTTTCTTCAATTCCTTTTCATATTTATCGACTCCGAATATTCTCCCACCTCCACTCATGAATTGTACATTATTTCCAGAATTGTTTTTTCTGAAATAATCTGATGCTAAAAACATGATTTTCATTGGAGCTCCTCCACATTTTATAGGAGTATTCGGCTGAGTGAATACCGCTACCCCATTCTTGGTATTTTGAATGCATTCATAGGTATAAGGAGCTAAATCAAATCGATAATTTGAGGTTACACCATTTTTTCCAAGGGTTTCCTCTAAACCTTTAATTTCTCCCCAATTACATTGAATACCTGGAGCTGCTACTAAAAAATCATATTCAATTACCTCCTTATTATTCAAAATTACTTTATTATTTTCAGCATCAATTTTGTCGGCAAAGGCCTTAATCCATTTTACTCCTTCTGGCATTACATCCGCTTCATCTCTTACAGTATCTTCAATATTGAATGCCCCACCACCTACTAAGGTCCAGGCTGGTTGATAATAATGTTTTTCACTCCCATCTACTATGGCAATATCCAATGTTGAATCTTTGGCTAATAATTGGCTTGCAATGGAGATTCCTGCGTTTCCTCCCCCGATAATTAAAATTTGATGTTTCATGGCTAACGTTTAGATTTTTTGTAAATTAATTGAAATATTTTAACAAGATTTTAATTTTATTTTTAATTTTTCGTGATAAAAGTCACATTTATCATTTTTTTTAGAAATTTTTTAACTATTCAAGTTTATGAAAACTAAAGAAATCATTATTCTTCTAATTGCTTTAATCCCGATTATTATTTTAGGAATTATCTGGAATGAATTACCTAATCAGGTTCCTATGCACTGGAATTCAAAAGGAAATATCGATAGAATGGGGGGGAAATCTGAATTATTATTTATTATCCTAGGTTTGCCTATGTTTTTATATTTATTAATGCGCTTTATTCCTAAAATTGATCCTAAGAAAAAAATTGATGTAAAAGATAGCCAATATTTAAAGCTAAGATTGATAATTCAATTGTTTATTTCCTTACTAATGAGTTATATTTTATATATGACAAAAAATCCAGATACTGCAGATTCAAATTTGATTTTTGCTTTAATTGGCTTAGGTTTTTCTGGTTTAGGTTGGAGTTTTAAAGGGTTAAAACCAAATTATTTTGCAGGTATAAGAACACCTTGGACTTTAGAAAATCCTGAAGTATGGACTAAAACACATGAATTAGCTTCCAAATTTTGGATGGGAGGGGGGATTCTGATATTTGTCCTTTATTTTATACTGAAAAATAGCTTTATTCCTTTTATCAGTATACTTATCCTCATTACATTAATCCCTGTAATTTATTCTTATATTGAATTTAAGAAAATTGGGAAATAGTTATTTCCCAAAAATCTTTAAAGAACGCATTTCCCATGGTATAGGAAAATCACTTTCAATTTTTTCTTTTAATTCAAATTTTAGATATTTTGCTTTGAATTCATCCATTACGATGATATTTTCATTTTCTTGTGCAGAATAATTTTCACGAATTTTCTTCCATGCTTGTCCATCCTCTGAGGCTAAAATATCCAATTTTCTAGGATGAGTACTATAGAAAGGAGGAGGTCCTTCTGATTGGCCCCAACGATAACCCGGTTTAATTTGACGGGGAGATTCAAATTGAATTTCATTAATAGATTTTTCTTCTGAAAATTCCACCTGATACCACATTCCTGCCTCTTGGTTTTCGCCTGTAGACCAACCTTCAAAATTAAAGGCCGTTTTCGGATCAATATTTCCACCTTTTCTTCTTGTAAAGG
Organism: Bacteroidota bacterium; assembly: GCA_046047395.1. Classification (GTDB taxonomy): domain Bacteria; phylum Bacteroidota; class Bacteroidia; order Cytophagales; family Spirosomataceae; genus CAZVFE01. The sequence continues at coordinate 6,496 of JBJOIA010000112.1, forward strand.
TATGTGATGCCGTGATATTCCAATTGGTTTCAGGCTTTAAGATTTGCGGAATCTCCGTTTTAAGATGGTCATATTCATAAATTTCTTCAGATCGCATAGATTCTCTGATGGATTGTACATATTCTGCATTTACGAAACCTGCACCATTGGATAATTCCTTCCTAATATAAGAAACCACATCTGCCACCCATTGGTCATTTTGTTCTTTATTTGGAGCCATAATATCACCAGCATAGGATTTTCCTTCTATCTTTCCTTTCATTCCATTCAAAACAACTTTTATCGCATAGGAGGGATGTCCCTGAACCCGAATATTTCCAGATAAGGCCGGCGCCAATAATCGTCCGTCCCCAAGATCCGTTCCCATTCCAGTATTTCCATGACATTGTGAGCATAATTCATTAAAGGTAGATTTTCCACGCTCAATGATGGCCATTTGTTCATCACTAAGCGCATTTCCTCCCCAAAAAGGATTATTTGTTTCTTTCTTTTCTTCAATACTTTGGCTCCCTACCAATTGTACTCCCTTTGAATTATTTATCGCTAATACCTTTTCTACAGATTCTTTTAATTCAGGAATCTTCAAGAATTTCATACTTAAAATTGCTTGAATCGCCACTTCATCATTACGGGAATTGACTAATTCTTGGTAGGTTCCATTTAATTCTTGATTCCCTCTCTTCACTAGGGATTCACCCACTCTCATCGCTTGAATTTGAATCTTTGGGTTTTTATCCTGCATCAATTCTAAGATTAATTTTGAATTGATTTGATTTAATCCCTCTAAAGTCCATAAAGCATGAGTTCTCGATAAATAAGGTCCTGTTTTTGCCATTTTTATAAGCCCAGGAACTATTGACAAATCCTTTCTTAAAACCAATTCTTGTTGGGCAGCATCTCTCCACCAACCATTTTCATTGGCTAATTCTTGAATTAATTCTTTGGAAGGGATCGAATAAAAATTCGGTTTTTTCTTATTCAATTCATTTCCTTTATATCGAATTCTCCAAATTCTTCCCATTCCCACCATTTTGTCTAATTGATATTGTTCAATTTTAAAACGTAAATAAGAACCCTTTGGCGTCCATTGGCCCTCTTGGATAATCCCATGGTACATATCGACAATATACATGGATCCATCAGGTGCAGTTGCCATATCAACAGGTCTAAATAAGGGATCGGTAGATCGAAGAAATTCTGATTTTTCCTCCTGATAAACATTATGAATTGTCGTTAACCCTTCTTTTAATTCAGGATTAATTTGTCGAACAATTCTTGCAACTGGTTCTCCATAGAAATATTGTCCCACCATTTCCTTTGGCCAATTTGTACCTTTATATACATCGTTTCCGGAGGAGCCTGTTACCCCATTTAAGGAGCCATCGGGCTGACGAATTTCATCCATTCCTCCTTGCATATCGGCTATTTTTACCGCAGCACCATAAGGAACTCTAAAGCCTTCAGCAATTTCTTCTTTAAAGGTATAATTTCCGTAATGTATAGGGAATTGGAAATAAGATGGTACGCCAGAAGCTCCACCTTGGAACCACAATTTTCCGTCTAAATCATGGGTTAATCCCCATTGTGCACGATTTGAGCCTGTATTTTCACGAATAATGCCATTCTCTGTTTCTCTTATTCTAAATGCATTGACAGTTGAATATAGCCAGTTATCCATTCCCCAATACATAAAAGCCTGTTGATGTTCCACATTTCCAGATCTTCCATATTTATTCGTAAAGAATTCCTTTTTATCCGCTATTCCATCTCCATTGGTATCTGTATATTTATAAACTTCGTCTTGATCAGACTCCATTGATAAAATACAGTCCTTTCCATAAGGAAGTACAAACCGAGGGAAAATTAGATTATCAACAAAGGCTGTGCCAGTTTCATAGATACCATCCCCATCTTTATCCTCCCATCTTGATATCCTTGATTTTGGTTCTAATTCACCATTTGAATCTGCATCCAACATATAGGTTCGAAGTTCCAAAACATACATTCTCCCCATTCCATCAAAAGCAATTGCAGCAGGTTGTTCAATTTGAGGTTCTGTTAGGATAGGTTCAATGATATATCCCTCTGGTAATTGGAATAACGCTTGCTGGTCAGACGGACTCAAAGGCTGAATCGGTTCCTTTTTTGCATTGTCTATTCCTTTCCAATTTTCATCATTTGGGTCAGCATCTGCCGGTAAGGCTAATTTATCCTGTGCAATTCCTAAATTTATTCCGAGTAAAACAATTAGGGAAATGTTAAATATGGATTTTAGGCTATTCATAAATATTTAATTTTTAGAATAAGTTATTTTAAAAATACTCCCGTTTAAGTCATCGCAAATATAAAGTGAGCCATCGGGCCCTTCTGTAATGCCACAGGGCCTATGTTCAATTGGGCCTTTGGGTTGAGCCAAATCAACTCCTGCGAAATTATCAGCAAAAATTTCCCATTTACCTGATGGCTTTCCATTTTTAAATGGAACAAAGGCAATTAAATATCCTTTTTTTAATTCAGGGGATTGTCCGTGAAATGCAATAAATGCTCCATTTCGATATTTTTTTGGGAACATATTTCCTTGGTAAAAATGTAAGGCATTTGGACCAAGATGTGCAGGAAAGGCAATAATTGGGTCAATGGCATTTTCTCCTCCTTCCATTTTTCCATTTCCACCATATTCTGGTGCCTTAATTTTTTTATTTTGCTTTTGATCAAAATAAATATAGGGCCAACCTGCATCTAAATTCTCTTTTGGTAATTCATATAATGTTTCAGCAGGTAATTGCTGACTCATTTCAGGGGTATAATATTCTGGATAAAAATCATGGAAATTTCCTCTTCCATGGACAGTTGCGAATAGGGTATTGGTAGAACGATTCCAGTCAATTCCCACTGCATTTTTTAAGCCTGTGGCATAGCGCTTTCCATTTTCAAAAGATTGATTGGATTGTTGAGCATTAAATTT
>JBJOIA010000113.1:0-3118 GCA_046047395.1 Bacteroidota bacterium
GAGGTCTGAATTTAAGGATGATTCTTTAAATTCCTGATTTAGGGAATCGTTTTCTGACATCTTATAAGACTTCAATTCTGACTCTATAGCATCCAAATCTATCCCGTGAACATACTTGTCATAAATTTTAATACGGATTAAATACACAAATGGTATAATTACCATACAAATCGGAAGCAACCACAATATATTTTTCGTGTCAATATTTAAATCAGGTGAAATAACCACTTCAAATAATTGAAATGCATACATGCATATTGGAATCAACAGGATGTGATACCACCAATGCTTACAAGTTAAGAACCAAATAATTAATAGATATAAAGGAATGAATTTGCTAACAAAGAACCAGGCAAAAGCATTCAAATTATTAAATCCGTTACTATCAATTACAAAACCTAATAAATTTAATGTGGCATCAGGTTCACGAGAAAAATAATCGTGGGCCTTAAAAACGAATGGTGACATTAAAATCAATATAACCATGATTGATTCTAGCCAAAGTCTTTTTCGAGTTCTCTTCCGATTTGAGGTTTCATTAAGTCTCATTGTAAGGTCTTTTATACATGTATATAACGCAAAAAAGGCGCCCATATTGGACGCCTAATACTTGCAAACAGTGCAATTCAAAGAGAAAAACAATCCTTTTGTCGAATTGTTTATCCCTTGTCTCTTCCTTTAGGATCTACATCGGTTCTGTGGATAGACGCTCTATCAGGAGTAACATCAGTTCTGTCTATTGCCCTATCCGGGGTAACATCAGTTCTGTCTATGCCCTCGTACAGACCATTAGAATCATTAGTGCAACCTACAAAAAGAGTAGTGGAAATAATTGCAGCTAAAAGAAAAAGGCGTTTTAAATTTTTCATAACTGTAAAATTTAGTGTTCTCGTGTAAGAATTGTCTCTCTGTTAATAACCTGTTGATAAATTACAGGGATGTAAAATAAGTGCATTTCATCGATAAAAACAAACTATTGCCCGAAAAATGTGCATTTCATCGATAAAAGTGAAATATAAATGCAGAGAAAACGTTGCGAAAATTCTTACTTAAAATAATTTTTTACAGCTAAGGTCCTTAGATTAGGACCTGAGTGGTTTATACTAACTTCCGTCCTTTGAACTGGCAATAATTCCATGATTTTTTCTGGCCACTCAATAAATACAAGATCATTACCATTTAAACATTCATCTATTCCAAGATCAAGAGCTTCTTCAGCTGATTGTATCCGATAACAGTCGATATGGAAAATTTTATTTTTTTTGATTTTGTCTTCGTAACTGTGAACAATATCATAACTTGGACTTTTAGCGAAATTTGAAATTTCCAAAATTTCCAAAATCTTTTTAACTAAAGTAGTTTTTCCAATACCCATATCTCCAAACAAGCAGACTATATTTGTTTTTCTCCATTTCAAAAGAAATGTGGCTGCATCATGTAAACCTTCAATGTTATAGGATATATTCTCCATATTTTATTTTAAATTTAAAAATTGTTTAGGGAAGAGTATCTTCCAGCAAATCTAAAAAAAGTGAATGATAACCGATAGAAAGTCTAATGCTAAACAGTTTAAAAAAATCCTTTTCGATGTAAGGATTGGCACCATTATTTGTTTGATTCCTTATCTTATATTCGTTCATTTACTTTTTGACGAGAACTCCAAAACAATAATTATTGGAGATTTAGAATTTGCTCACAAATTTCATGATAATCAAGTATTTATTTGGTCGGTTTTAGTTTCATTAATCCCTTTAATACTTACTGCTATTTTATTTTTCACCATAACCCATGCTTGGAGATTTAGTTTGCTTCCTTTGAGTGGTATATTATTTTTATCCTTGATGACAAACTTTTCAAACACCTGGGAAGAAATTCAATTTTTATTGAGAATTGAGGGCTTTATTGCCACTATTTTTTTCTTTGGAATCTTGTTCTTTTTAGATTCAATTATTTTTGAAAAATACCGCGGTGTGAGAGTAGAAATTAGAAGTAAAGAACTTCTTGGTGAGATTGTGAATAACAATTTCGGTAAATTAAATAAAAAAGTAGAACAGGTTTTAGAGTCAAAAAATGTTGATCCACTTCCCAAATATTTGTGTAGGATATATCTACTTTTGGAATTATTAAATGTAAAAACTTCACATAAACTTAGTTCTGTATTAAACCAAAATTCGAAAGATAAATTTCAAAAATCGGATTATACTTCAGCATTTTTTATTCTCATTTCAACGCTTATGCTCCTGGTTTATAATTTAGTACCGAATTCTTTAGAGGGAATTTCTTTCTATGGTTTCAAAATTGGAAGTTTTGGATTTAATACCTTCCACACTTTTATTTGGTATTCATTTTTTAGATTAGCCCTTCTGTTAATTTTGATTTGGAGTTATCTCAAAATAGATCTTTGGTGGAGATGGGCCTTATTATCTCCGATTTTCTTTTATTCCTTTCAATTCATTGAAATATTTTTCAATATGCGGGTAGATGAATTGGGGAATATTATTTTTTTAGGACCAATCTTAATTCTTGTCCTTTTCATACTTATAGTTATATGGAAAATATCCAGCCGAGAATTTCTGGCGAATCAATATAGGGATGTTATTCAGGAAGAATTTGATCTAAAAATAAATGAAATGATTAAAAATGAAGAACTAAAAAACACTACTTCTTCATCTCCCCAGTAACCTCTCTAAGAATCTCTTTAAGTTCTTCGCGCTGTTTTTCGCGGATTTTTTCCTCAATGATTCTTTCGATTTCTTTTTGCTTAGATACTGGAAGATTATCAAAGTCCAAAATTTCATCTTCTAATTCTGACTTTAACATTGGACCATCTCCGGTAAGCAGCCAAACCACATTCAAATCGGGGTAGGTCTGAAGAATTGTTTCAAGCACATCACTGCCAATTGAAGCTCTGTTCTTGTTCATGCGGAGGGTATAACCATTACTTGCGCCTATAGAAATGTCAAATTGTCTTGCACTTAGCCCTGCATATTTAATGAACATCATGAGGCGATCGACAGTTTTAATCATGAGATGCGATTTAATTGCAGCAATATACATTAAATTCGGGTTAAATGAAAATATTCTATAAACTTTAGTAAACTTTTTAGTTATGAGATAA
>JBJOIA010000114.1:0-3051 GCA_046047395.1 Bacteroidota bacterium
AAAAATTGAATTCTTTGAAAAACCACCGTCTACTAAAATCGCGTATTCCTCGTTTCCATCAAAAACAAATCTTAAACTATATAATTGTTGAATCACTAAATCAAGAATAAATTCTTCATAAGCCTCAGCTGCAGAAGAAAATTCAGTGAGTATCTTAGCTCTAAAATCAGATGCTTTTAAAAAATTTGCTTCCCTATTCCGAGTCTTTTCCTCCTCTAACTTGGTTAGGAATCTCTCACTAATTGAATCATTGTATTTCAATTGGTGAAAATACGTCGGTTCCTTACCAAAATAATCAACCAATTGCTTCAAAACCTCCTCATGTTCATTCCCTGCAAATACTCTAGAAGCCTTAATTGGCTGTCCTTCAGGGGTTAAATAACATAAAACATCATTTTCCAATTCTTTTTCTGAAAGGTTTTCCTTATTAAATGGATTCATCGAAATACACCAAGTTCCCGTAGAAATAAGAATAAATTTCGATTTAAACTGTTTTAAATAAGGAATTAATGCAGAGGAAGAATCATGTAATCCCATACCAATTTTAATACCATATTTTTGGGAAAGAATAGATTCATATCCTGATTTTATTTTCGGCAAATAACTCTGTAATCCTGTAGACTTAATCCAAGTTAGGTAAGAATTTTGTGGGAAGTCCCAAAGCATAGTATGACAACCTATGGAGGTCATTTCAGCAAAATATTCATTATGAAAAACAAAGGATAAATAATTTGGAAAATGTAGAAAATAGGCTAATTCTTGCATATTTTCTTTATTAAGGCGCTCAAACCATTGATAACCTGTATTTAAATTTCCCATCCAAGGAGAACAGGAAATTTTTTCTATTTGAAATCGATTTGGATTTAATCGCCAAAACTTCTCGACTAATTTTTCATCTGCAGGCTTCAAATAATTAATTAAATAGCCTAATTCTTGTCCATTTTTATCAATAGCGACCCCAGATGCACCATAACCAGAAAAATTAATGGCTTTTATGGGAAATTCCTGAATAATTCTACTGAAAGCTTCCAACATCCAATTTTTCAATTGAATTAAATCTTCGGTATGGAAGCCATCAGCATCTTGTATCTCGTCAAACTTTTTTGTTTCTTCATGAACAATTTGGTAATCCTCGTTAAAAACAAGTATTTTTTTATTCGTTTTACCTATATCGAAGATTAATACTGCCATGAAAAAATTTCTTATAATCCAGTGGCGAAATTTTCTTTTCCGCGTTCTTGAATTAATTTCTGACGAATATTTTCTGATCTATAAAGGGCAATTGGGTCAATTGAAGCACCTAATTCTAAATTTGCTTGAGCAACCAAAGGTCTAAAGTCTGTTCGGAAAGCATTTTGAAGAATTTGCTGACATTTTACTACATCATTTTCTTCTCTGGCATTGTCCAAAGCTTTTTGATCAACTGAAAGTGCTTGGGCATAAGCTAATTGAATTGCTTCAACCGATTGCAATAAATCTTCTAATGGATCTTTGACATTATGAGAAGCGTCAATCATCCAACCTAAATCTTTATCGTGTGACATTCCTTTTGCATTCATCCCTTCCACCAATTCATTGAAAATTAAGAATAATTGATAAGGTTTTATAGCACCAGCCGTTAAATCATCATCGCCATACTTAGAATCATTGAAATGGAAACCACCTAATTTTCCTTCTGAAAGCAATACCGCAACAATTTGTTCGATATTAGCATTCGGTAAATGATGGCCTAGGTCGACCAAGGTATAGGCATTTTTCCCAAGCTTGTTCACCATGGAATAGGATGCTCCCCAATCCCCTACAGTAGTTGAATAAAAATTAGGTTCATAGGCCTTGTACTCTAAAAATAATTTCCAATTATCTGGCATTGCTGCATAGATTTCTTGGAGAGAATCAACTGTCCGATTATATGCTTTACGGAAATTTAATTGTCCTGGAAAACAAGATCCGTCCGACAACCAAACGGTAATAGATTCAGATCCTAATTCTTTTCCATAATGAATTACTTCTTTATTATGATCTATGGCTTGCTGACGAACCGCTTTATCTGTATGTTGTAATGAGCCAAATTTATAAGAATGAACTTGATCTTTTTGATCTTGAAAGGTATTGGAATTTACAGCATCAAATTTTAAACCGAAAGAATCAGCCAGGGCCTTTGTTGCCTTTACATCTGAGGGAATATCCCAAGGAATATGCAAAGAGATGGCTCCTGAACTTCGATTTAATGCATGAAGAAGACCCACATCAGAGATCTTTTCCTCTAGATTTCTTGGTTCCCCACCAATGGAAAATCTTCCAAAACGGGTGCCTCCACTTCCTAATGCCCATGATGGGATGGCAATTTGAAATTGCTTTAATTTTTCTACAATCTCAGCTGCATTTGGTATTTCAGATTGCAGGAAATTATATTTTCTTTCATGACCAGCCAAAAGGTCCGCGGTCTGCTCTTCAATTCTTTTTTTAATTTCCATAGTGTTAACGTAAGAAACCTGCTGCTACACCACCGTCTACATTGATGGCATTCCCAGTAGATTTATTCAATAATCCTCCCGTAAATGCCAAACATGCATTGGCAATATCCTCCGGAAGAATTTGTTCATTTAATAGGGTTCTTTTCGCATAATAGGCTGGAAGTTCCTCAACAGTAATTCCATAAGCTTTGGCTCTACCCTCTGCCCAACCGCCAGCCCAAATATTGGAATTAGCGATTACCGCATCTGGGTTAACCGTGTTGACGCGAACTTTATCTGGACCTAATTCTGCAGCTAAAAGTCGGGTCATATGAGCTTGGGCAGCTTTTGCTGAGCCATATCCAACGTTATTTGGACCAGAAACAAAGGCATTTTTTGAAACGATATTGATGATATCTCCACCTATATTTTGTTTTCTCAAGATAGCAACAGCTGCTCTAGCAACCATGAATTGGCCTTTCACTAAAATATCGTATAAAAGATCCCAATCTTTATTTGAATGATCTAAGATACCTTTTGAAATGGAAATACCCGCATTGGAGACAATTAAATCTACCCCACCGAATTGTGCTACGAT
>JBJOIA010000115.1:0-2844 GCA_046047395.1 Bacteroidota bacterium
CCCAATCCCCAATCCCCAATCCCCAATCCCCAATCCCCAATCCCCAAAAAAGAATTATTTTAATATAGGTGAAAATAAAACAAAAAATAATTATAATTAACTTAATTATTAATTAATATTATCATTAGGAATTTAAAAACGTTATAAATAAAATAAAAGTCAAAATCTTAAAAGATTTATTAAAATAATAAATCATATTTAATTCTTTTTAGATTTAGTATTGGTCTTCTTTTCTTTATTTTCTCTTTTTTCTTTCTTAGCCTTTTTTTTATCAGCTTTGGTTTCTTCTTCAACAAATTCAACATTTTCTTCTTTAGTATCAACCATCAATTTCTTTAATCTATTAATAGTTGTCTTAGCTGTTTGTGCAGCTGAAGTAGAATATTCCCAAGCACCACCAGCAACGCTTCTTCTACAGGCTTTACAATTCCAAATACCAACAGAGTGTCTTCTAACAGAAGCTTTACCGCAGAATGGGCAAGTGTATTTAGTTCTTTGTAAAATCTCAAAGGCTTTAACTTGTTTTCTCAATTTCTGTCCGTATCTAGTTCCGTATTTTCCAGTAATACCAACTTTTGCAGTTCTTCTTTCCATTGCCATTTTTGAAATAAAAAAAAGATCAAAAAAAATAAATAATTATTTAAAGCTAATAAAATAATTTATTTAATAGTTGATTAATTTCTTAATAAATTCCCTGTTTATTTAGATTATTTAAACAAGAGGTGAAGCAAAGAATCTTTTTCCAGAATCGCCAGTAAATGATCTAGTTGGATCAGTATTTTTTTTCAAATTATAGCTACCAATTCTTACCTTACTTCTAATATCATCTCCAGCTGCAGCATGAACAGTAATCAAATGAATGAGAGTTTCCTTAGGGTTGTACAATCTTCTTCCTAAAACATCATTTCCAGTCATTCCCAAATCAAGAACAGTATCAGGCATGTTTATCATACCATAATCTTTCAATATAATCTTCAATAAAGATTCATTGATTTGATCATTATTATCATTCTTATGAATATTTACCTTCGATTCAAAGAATTCTAAAGCTAAGAAATCAAGTAAATCTAATTGTATTTCTCTTGGAAGCATTTTATAATAGTTGTAATTTTTTCTTAAGCTCAGACCCATAACAGGTGAACAAGTTTCCCAGTGTTTTGGTATTTCCTCTATCAGAGTAGTAGAACCAATAAGCCAAAACTTTTCATCAATACCATGAATACAAACAAAGAAATTAGTAAGCATAGCTGCTTTATACCAGATATCTTGAGTCCAGTATTTTTTATCCATTCCAGTCATCGTATCAAAGTAGACACTTCTGGTATTTTTATTTACATTTCTGTCCCAGAATTTGTTATTAATGGTTGTTTTGTTATGTAAGGAGGCGGTTTCCATTGAAGCATCTTGTTTGAATCTGAATTTTTCTTTCTTTTCTTCTTTAGAAGGAAGTTCAAGGAAGCTTCTAATATAGAAATCTCTTTCATTAAGTCTGAGTCTTTCAACGATATTTGAAACTTCTAAGTATTGAGGTTCAGTGAAGGAAGTTGTCGATACATCAATTGCTTGTAAGACTTCTTCAGGGAAAAAGTTATCATTGAGGGATTTTAAAACTTCATCCTTTGAAATTTGTAATGGTTTTTCCATGTTATATTTATAGAAAATTCTGTGGTAATTATAAAAGAAGGCGAAGGTTTCAAAGCTCATTATTTTGTTGATTTTAAAAGGAGTTGAATCAATTAAGTCGTACCAAATATTTACTTCTTCTTCATTGATATTCATTGGAATTCTATCTTCTCTAATTGCTTTGACAAATTGGGACTTTTCAATAACTGGAGTGTCATGTGGCATACCTATTATTGAGAAAACATAGGCAAAATGTAAAGTTCTTAGGTAGGAAATGAAGTCTAATTGGATTAAATTTCTGTCATTTGCAAGTCTTTTTCCAACGAAGTATATTTTCTCATAGTGATATTTTATTTGATATTTTTGTGGTAAAGATTCTCTAAATGCACATTTGAATTGAGAAAGGGCGATGTATTTATTTGAAGAGTGACAATTTTGCCATCCAAATAAGGCTTTTCTAAGGAAAAGATAATCACTGAAATTGATAACTGATCTTCCACGAGTAGAGAGAACATCCATCATTAAATTATATTTTTCTTTTTCATGTCTTCTTCTAAAAGTGACTACTTTAGTCTTTGGATCTTTATCAAAACAGATTTTGAATTCTTTTGGTTCTAAAAGATAATTATGTTCCATATCACAAGCTTCAAAAGGCATAATAAATAATTGAACAAATGCTCCCCATTCTCCCATGTCAATCATATCATCTTTATTTTGATCAATAAAATTAAACATTTGTTCAGTTTCTCCTCTTGTTAAATGATACATTCCATATTTAAAAACCTCAAGGAAATCAGATTTTCTAAGTCTTCTGTGTGCTAGTATCTCACGAAGTGCTTGTGACATTAAAGGAGCTTTGAAATTTGCGGTCTTTAGTTTTGCAGTTGATGTGGCTGGTTGATATTCATTTGGATAAGGAGATTTTTGTGCACCTTTAGGATCACCTAATATAGTAAGATGGACAAGGATTGATAATGCGATTAAAACATTAATTAAAAATATTTTTCTATTTAGCTTCATTTTTCACAATTATTTAATTTAAAGTAAAAGTTTATTAAATGATTATTTAATAATAAATTTTGTATTAAAAGAATTATTCAAGCTTTATTGTTTTAAAATAAATTATATTTTTAATTTTATAAAATAAATAAAATTTTTAGTTTATTTTAAAATTATTGTTTTTGGGGATTGGGGATTGGGGATTGGGGATTGGGGATTGGG
>JBJOIA010000116.1:0-3357 GCA_046047395.1 Bacteroidota bacterium
TCCATAGATTATCATTTTTCTAATTACAAATGTAATAAAAAAACTGCATTTTCATCCCACGATTTAAATCATGGGCTAAAGGGGGGAGATTTCCTAAATTCAAAGATTTGGGATTATTTATGAATATATTTCATCCCACGATTTAAATCATGGGCTAAAGGGGGGGAGGATTTTATATTAGTTTTTCTATTTTTTGGATAATTTGGTCTACGGCCGGACAAATCTCTTGGTTTTTTTCGGTAAGTTTAAGGATACCCATCATATTTTTTCTGTCGGTATGAGGATATTCTCGGCAGGCTTTTGGCCTTAATTCATAGATTTGACAATAATTGTTGGGTAATAGGAAAGGACAGGGGGCAGTAGGGAATATCCAATCTTTATCATCATCCAGGATGAGATATTGATTTTTAAATTCATTGGGTTTTAGCTTGAATATTTTTGAAACGCGAGCAATATCCGTTTCGTTCCAGATGGGAGAGGTAGTTTTGCAACAATTTCCGCATTCCAGGCAATCTATTTTTTCAAAGACTTCCTCGTGTGCTTGATGGAAAAGGTTATCGATATTCTTAGGTTTTTTGTTTCGAATTCTTTTGAATACACTCATTTCTTCATTTCTTCAGAGAAAAAACATTTCCTGCATCTAGGTTCATAGGAATCAGTTTCCCCCAATAAAATTTGTTTATCGTTTGCCACGATTCGATAGGAATGGTTGGCAATATCTCCACATTTAACACAAATAGCATGGACTTTCGTGACAAATTCAGCAATGGACATAATTGCAGGCATAGGGCCAAATGGAATACCTTTATAGTCCATATCCAGACCAGCAACGATAACTCTTTTTCCTTGATTGGATAATTCCGTGCAAACTTCAACAAGGGCTAGGTCGAAAAATTGAGCTTCATCTATCCCAACAACATCTGAATTTCCACCAAAAAGTAGAATTTCAGATGCTGAGGAGACAACAGTTGATCTAATAGAATTTTTGTCGTGAGATACGATTTCCTCATCCGAATACCGAGTGTCGGTCATCGGTTTAAATATTTCTATTTTTTGTTTTGCAAATTTTGCTCTATTCAGTCTTCTAATAAGTTCTTCAGTTTTACCTGAAAACATGGACCCACAAATTACTTCAATCCATCCAAATTGCTTTGGGCTTTTTAATGGTTCAAAAATTGGGGGTTCATTGAACATATTATTTAGAACTAATTGAAGCAGAGAAAAATTCTCTGTTCATTCTAGCAATATTTTCAATTGAAATTCCTTTCGGACATTCTGCTTCACAAGCTCCAGTATTTGAGCAGGCTCCAAAACCTTCCTCATCCATTTGAGCAACCATTGCTTTTGCACGAATAGCTCTTTCTGGTTGTCCTTGAGGCAATAAGGATAATTGAGAGATTTTAGCAGAGGTAAATAGCATAGCAGAAGCATTCTTACAAGCTGCTACGCATGCCCCACAACCAATACATGCTGCAGCAGAAAATGCAGTATCTGCATCTTCTTTCGCTATTGGAAGAGCATTGGCATCTTGCGCATTACCAGTGTTTACAGATACGAATCCCCCTGCCGCAATGATTCTGTCAAAAGCTGATCTATCAACTACTAAGTCTTTCACAACAGGAAAAGCAGATGCTCTCCATGGCTCTATCGTGATGGTTTGGCCATCTTGGAAAGAGCGCATATGTAACTGACAAGTCGTAACTCCTTTGTTTGGGCCATGTGGCTTACCATTAATATACATGGAGCACATTCCACAAATACCTTCTCTACAATCATGGTCAAATGCAACAGGATCGTCTCCTTCTTCAATTAATCGATTGTTTAGAACGTCAATCATTTCAAGAAATGACATATCCTCTGAGATACCACTTACTTGATAGGTTTCAAATTTACCTGCAACTTTGGCATTCTTTTGTCTCCAAATTTTTAGAGTAAGATTTAAATTTCCTTCCATGATGCTTATTTATATGATCTTTGAGCGATTTTAATGTTTTCGTATACTAAGTCCTCTTTGTTCAAATCAAATTTAGACTCACCTTTATATTCCCAAGCAGCAACATAGGAGAAGTTTTTGTCATCTCTTAATGCCTCTCCATCTTCTGTTTGGTATTCTTCCCTAAAATGTCCTCCGCAACTTTCATTTCTGTTAAGAGCATCGATACACATTAGTTCTCCTAATTCTAGGAAATCAGCAACTCTTCCTGCTTTTTCTAATTCCGGATTTAGATTATCCATTTCTCCAGGAATTCGTACATCAGACCAGAATTCTTTTCTTAATTCTTGAATTTCTGCAATTGCTTCTTTTAATCCTTTTTCATTACGGGCCATTCCGCATTTATCCCACATGATTTTTCCTAATTTCTTATGGAAATAATCGACTGATTTGGTTCCTTTAATATTCATTAATTTTTCCAAAGTCTGTCTTACTTCTTCCTCAGATTTTTTAAATTCTTCATGATCAGTTGGAATTGCTGGTGTGCGAATTTCAGATGCTAAATAAGATCCGATTGTATATGGAATAACAAAGTAGCCATCTGCAAGACCTTGCATCAATGCAGACGCTCCTAATCTATTTGCACCATGGTCAGAGAAATTGGCTTCCCCTAAGGCAAATAAACCTGGAACTGTCGTCATTAAATTATAATCTACCCAAAGTCCCCCCATTGTATAGTGAACAGCCGGATAAATTCTCATTGGCGTTTCGTAAGGGTCTTCGCCAGTGATTTGTTTATACATATCGAATAGGTTGCCATATTTTTCTTTTACAACAGCCTTACCCAATGCTTTAATTTCTTCTTCTGAAGGATTGTGAATATTTTTCTTGTGCGCCTCTGCTTCACCATAACGAATAATAGCAGATGCATAATCTAAATATACTGCCATTTTAGATGAACCTACCCCATAACCTGCATCGCATCTTTCTTTTGCTGCACGAGAGGCAATATCTCTTGGTACTAAATTACCAAAGGCAGGGTATCTTCTTTCTAAATAATAATCTCTTTCATCTTCCGGAATATCATTCGGTCTTCTTTTATCATCTTTCGCCTTAGGAACCCAGATTCTACCATCATTTCTTAGAGATTCTGACATCAAGGTTAATTTTGATTGATGATCTCCTGAAACTGGAATACAGGTAGGGTGAATTTGGGTGAAACATGGGTTAGCAAAGAAAGCACCTTTTTTATGAGCCTTCCAAGCTGCTGTTACATTCGATCCCATAGCATTCGTGGAAAGATAGAATACGTTTCCATATCCTCCAGATGCTAATAAAACAGCATGACCAAAATGTCTTTCCAATTCTCCTGTTACCAAGTTTCTAGCAATGATTCCTCTTGCTTTTCCGTCGATAACTACCAC
>JBJOIA010000117.1:0-2832 GCA_046047395.1 Bacteroidota bacterium
ACAGCACCATGTTCTTTACAATAATAAGATCCATTGGAAAAAACCATGGCGTTTCTGTTTTCATGTGGACAAATACTGGAAGCAGCAACATATGAATTAGTACCTGTTTTAGCAATTACTACATTATTTTGAATAATATAACCCCCGATAGAAGCTAAAGAAGTGGTAGAATTTAAGTCAATGGTGAAATCTATATTAGAAGTCGGACTCACCCCATTCCCAGGTGTACAAGAACTTAAATTTTTACCAACGCAATATAGAGCCAATAAAGAAGCTCCTTTAAATCCTAATGATTTCAAAAACTTGTTTCTTGAAATAGCATCTTGTTTCTTTTCCATAATTTTAGTTAGATAATTCGCAAAGATTCAATTTTTATTTTAATTAGTTTCTAATGAATAGATGAAATCCTGAATTCTATCGTTTATTCGGATTTATTAAAATAAAACTGTCCTATCTTACAATTCCAACATTTCTTTTTATCACAGTAATTTTTTTTCAAAAAATACAAGGCCTGAGACTCCATCGCTGAATGAGATTCTATGCCACTATTTTTAAAACCTCGAATAATAAAATTATTTTCAGATTTTAAATGATTGAGGCCTTCCATGGCCCTTTCAAGATATTTGCCTTGATTTTTTAGTTTTCCATAAAAATAGAGAATAGGTATTACAGCATTGATATAAATTAAATCACGGAGATAATCACTACTCATTTTCTGTTTCTTATTTATTTTTTTGCCAAAATCATAATGCTCTTTCCAATATCCTTCCAATTCAAATTTTAGCATTTTTTTTAAGGCCACCTGATTCTCAATGGATAAAATAAAAGAAACAATAGACAATTTTTCGGTTATAAAATGAATGAATTGAGCAATTCTTGGACCAGGAAAATTACTCGGCCTTGTTTTAGAAAATTTCCATTCATGTTTTTGTAAATAATCGCCCTTAATTTGATATTTATTTTTGAAATGAATAAATTCTTTTTTTAGTAATTGATAATACGGCTCGGGTAAGTCCTCCTCCAAAAAACCACCAAGACCCAAATAAATGGATTCGATTTTTAAGGTATTATCTCGATAATTTAAAGCCATCTTTAATGGGATCATTTTTAATAATAATTCCATAGGTTGCTTATTTAAAGGTAAACCAAAAACCCTCCCTAATGCCTGGTAAAAAGTTCCTTCCAAATCGTGTAGATTTTCTTCATAAATTTCCATGAATTCTTGGGACTTCGCTTCCAATCTTTCATGGAGAATTTCATGGTAATAGGAGTGAAGATAATTCCTTGGTATTCGTCCTATCATTTTCTCACATGGGATAAATTGAAAAGATTCCATCGAAGAAATGGATCCTAATTGCGTGTATTTGGATAAGACTAATTGAGGGATTTTTTTTCCATTTTGATAAAATATTTCTCCATCTTTTTCCCAGATAACATGTAATATCACATTCTCATACGCCTTATTTTCTGGATGCTTATGCCGAAACCAATCTGAACTTTTTACGTGTAATTCAACCGTTCCAACCCATAATACATGATCTATGATTAATTTAGCATCTTTGAAATCTGGTCCAGAATCTGTATTTAAAGTACCAGGGTCTTGGATGATGATGTGAAAACCCTCTTCTGTTTTTAAATCGTGAATTTCAAATTGAATTTTTTTCCATATCTGGGATAAGAACGCCTCATTCATCTCTTTTTTTTCTAAATTTCTTTAGAGGAAAAGAAATTTCCTAACAAGATAATGATATTATGAGCTCCTTTTGGATTTGTTTACTAAATAAACACCCATTAATAAAACTATTAAGAATAGAATATGAGAAAAATAGATTTTTTCTCCATCTAGAATCCCCCAAAAAAGGGCCACTACAGGAATTAAATAAGTGACTGAAATGGCTATCACCGGACTAGTCATTAAAATTAATCGATTGAATACAATCATGGAGATAGCTGACCCTCCTAAGCCCAAAATACTGACAAAAAAGATGGCTAATAAGCGATCTGAATCGATTCCTGCAGTAAAAAAACCTTGACTCAATAAAAATAATAAGGAAATTGGACCCAATACCATGAATATTCCTGATGTAGAAGTTATCGGGTCAAATTTTGATAATTTTGAACTAATAATATGAGAGTTTAATCCATATAATAACGTGGCAATGATAACCCAGATAACATGGACATTAAAGTCGAATGAAAATTTTTCACCAAGCATCGAAAGTCCTAAACATCCAATTAATCCTAAAAATATTCCCCAAGTTTGTCTGCCTGTTACCCTTTTTGAAAAAAATAAAATGCCTAATAATAAGGTGAACAAAGGAGTGAAGGCATTCAACATTCCTGATAAAGCTGAGGGGAGGTATTTCCCAGCAATAGAAAATAAGATAGATGGTATAAGGTTACCAGATAGCCCAGCTATCCCTAAATAAAGCCAATCCTTTTTTTCAATTTGATGTCTTCTTTTAATGAAAAAAGGGATAAAAAATAGAAAGGCAACAAATATTCGTAGGGATCCAAGTTCAATAAAATTCAATCCTCCCAAGGCTTTTTTTACCAGGATAAAAGAACTTCCCCAAACGAAAGATAAAAAAATGATGGAACCTAAGACACCGGCTAGGTTATGAAGAATTTTTTTCATTAAATATTCACAATATAGGTTTCTTCAATTTCATTAAATATCTCACATAATTCTTCATAT
This sequence comes from Bacteroidota bacterium, assembly GCA_046047395.1. Taxonomy (GTDB): domain Bacteria; phylum Bacteroidota; class Bacteroidia; order Cytophagales; family Spirosomataceae; genus CAZVFE01. Next base: position 2,699 of record JBJOIA010000117.1, read on the forward strand.
GAATGAGTCGTTACCATTCGATTTCTGATAGGTTTGAAATTTTCTAATCCCTTGAAATAACTGGCATAGTGCCTTCTCATTTCAACAATTCCCCCATGTAATCCTTTCCATTTTAATGAAAAATCTAAATGGTT
>JBJOIA010000118.1:0-9396 GCA_046047395.1 Bacteroidota bacterium
ACCCCTTTTTAAACACTTCAAAGATAGCTGAATTCGTAAGAAATCTGCCTTCTGCACTTCAAGATAGAGGAATTGAAATTAGAATTTTAGTTCCACGTTTCGGAGTGATTAATGAAAGAAAAAATCGTTTACACGAGGTTGTTAGACTTTCGGGTTCAACAATCCCTGTAGGGGAGGAAGATAAGCCATTGACAATCAAAGTGGCTTCAATTCCATCTGCCAAATTACAAGTTTATTTCATTGATAATGAAGACTATTTCCATCGAAAAGTAACTTTGAGAGATAAGGAGGGTAAGTTTATCGACGATAACCATGAGCGTGCATTCTTCTTTTGTAAAGGAGCCTTAGAGACTGTAATTAGATTAGGTTGGGCACCAGACATTATCCATTGTAACGATTGGATGGCTGCTTTAATACCATTATATATTGAAAAACATTTTAAGACTCATCCTGTGTTAAAAGATGTTAAGACCGTATTTACCCCTCACAATACCTTATTTGATTTTACGTTTTCAGATGAGGAATTATTAGAAAAGGCTAAAATCGGTGACATTTCAGATGAGGATTTAGCTCTATTAAGTCCAGGTGATTATGCATCATTTTTAAGAATTGGTGCGAATTACGCCAATAAAGTAATAACCCTAGATACCGCCAATGAAGTGGCTAAATCAATTGCAGATGAATTCCAAAGTAAAACGCATTCAAATATTTCAGAAAATGACATCGATTTCTTCGAAAAATTTTATTTGGAATTGGTGGGCAACTAAATTAGTTTTTGCTTTAATCTTTTTTACATCTTGCAGTACCCCAAAGGAAATTGGTTCAGAACTTTTTTCTGTGGAAGTAGGCGTGAATTATACAGATTCAATTACTGTTGAATCTTCTACCGTTTTATTGGATTCAATATACGGAGATCATTCAAATGTACTACTTTTAGGCTCTTACTCTCGTCCGGATATCGGAACAATTGAATCAAGTTTTTATTCACAGCTCTCTAATACAGATAGTATCAATGCCGATGCAAATTCTATCTATAAATCCTTTAAAATGGGTTTAGTATATTCTTTTTATATAGGCGATACTTCCAAAACTCAATCCTTTACTATACATCAATTAACAGATACTCTTGATATTCGTAAGTCTTATTTAACCACTGAGGAGGTGGGGTATGATCCAAACCCTTTGGCATCCATAAATTTCAAGCCAAATGTCTATAAATATCGTACTGCTATAGGAGATACCTTAATTTATGATACCTTATATGTGGATCTCACTAATACTGCATTTGGACAAAAAATGTTTGATTACTATAAAAAGACGGATGTGTCTGCAGGAGGATATCGTTTTAGACAAGATTTTAAAGGATTGTATTTTAAGACCAATAATACCGATAAAGCATCTTCTATTGTATCCTTTAATCCAGGTACTTCGGTATTCCAATTGTCCTATCTTAAGGCACCTACAGATACAACCCAGAAAAAAATCACATTTTACTTTGCTCTAAATGATTTTTTCGGGAATGAAACCCAAACAAGAAATGCCGTTGTAAAATTGGATAGATCTCAATCTTATATTAATAACCTCGTAACCAAGGGTTCTACCCTTAAATCTGCTGATACGCGTCACATGACCTTTGTTTCTTCTGAAGCAAAATTAGGTACAATCATTAATTTACCTTATTTGAGTGAGCTTGCAAAGGATAAAAATATTGCAATTAATAAAGCGGAATTAATTGTTCCGATTGTGGATGGCTTCGATTTAAATTTTATGATGTCAACCATGAATTTAGCAAAGTTGAATTCAGATAATACTTTAAAAAATGTCAATGGATCGATAGTGGCCATTCCAGCTGAAGGAAGTAGTTCAACAATTGCTTCATCAGGTTATGATGTTCCGACGAATAGTTTTAGTTTCAATGTAACAACCCTCGTTCAAAATATAATCTCCCAAAAAGAACCTGAAACGAAATTTGTTATATTACCAACCATTTCCACCCAACTAAATGGAAAGAATGGTTTGAAATTAATTCAACCGACTTATGCGGCAATTAATTCAACGAAAATTAAACTGAAGGTTTATTATTCTTATATTCCTAAATAGTTAATCGGCATCTAAATGGAAGGGGAATTTTTCTCTGAATCTCACTAAATTCTTTTTATTGAGTTCAACGAAAATTATTGCTTCTTTTTCTGTAGTTTCATTTAAAGGTTTGCCGTCATATTGAAGTACTTCGGAATGACCATTGTATTTCGTTTGCATTCCATCAATTCCAATAATATTTACTCCAGCGATATAGGCCTGATTTTCTACAGCCCTTGCAGGTAAAAGACTTTTCCATGCTCTAATCCTTGATTTAGGCCAATTTGCAACAAATATTGCCAAATCATAAATTAAATGTTTATTTCTACACCAGGTTGGAAACCGAAGATCATAGCAAATGTATAGAGCTATATTCCATCCTTTATATTGAATAATTTTATTTTTTTCTCCTGGATGAAATAGATTTTTTTCATCCGATAATTGAAATAAATGTTTTTTGTCGTAATGAAGTATTTTCCCTTCTGGAAATACCGCAATTGCTCGATTATAAATTTTTCCAGCTTCCTTACACTTAAATGATCCTATGATTAAAGCATTGGTTCGTTTAGCCATCAGCATTGCCCATTGACAAGTTTTTCCACCCATAGGTTCTGCGGATTCCATATTGAAATTAAAGCCTGTATTAAACATTTCCGGAAGGAGGATGATATCTGGATGTTCTTCAATTGAACTTAATTTTTCCTCAAATTCTGCTAAATTAGCATCAATATCATCCCAAAATAATTCAGATTGAACAAGGCATAATTTTAATGTATTTGAATCCATAATAATTAAATTACCGAGGTTTAATTTACAACTTTTTTGAAATAATTTTCAAGGGAGCCCGATTTTTTTATCGCTGATATAGATTCGTTTGCCACAAGATTTCCCTGATGAATAATCAGCACTCTATCACAAATTGCCTCAACCTCTGATAAAATATGGCTAGAAAATAGGATGGTTTTATTGGAAGAGATATTTTTTATTAACTGACGAATTTCCTCCATTTGTAAGGGGTCTAGTCCAGAGGTAGGTTCATCCAAAATCAATATTTCTGGATCATTTAAAATCGCTTGCGCAATACCAACTCTTTGCTTATATCCTTTCGATAATTCTTTGATTTTTTTATTTTGTTCTTTGGTTAAATTCGTAAGTTGAATGACTTCGGGAATTCGTAGATTTAATTGTTGTTTCGTCATGCCTTTTAAATGTCCGATATAATTCAAGAATTCCTTTATATACATATCAAAATATAGCGGATTTTGTTCGGAAAGATAACCTACTTTTGAGGTATCTACGTGAATTTCTCCTTCATCTGGATTTAAAAGGCCCATGATCATTTTCAAGGTTGTAGATTTTCCTGCACCATTTGGTCCTAGGAAGCCGACAATTTCAGATGGTTGAATAGAAAAGCTTAAAGAATTTACTGAAATTTGGCTACCAAAGGATTTTTTTATTTCTTTTACCTCAATGTTCATGAATAGACAAAATGATATTTACAAATGTAGGGATTTTGAACTATTTAATTGTAAATTTGTGTTCAGATTTATAGAGAATTCAAATTAGGTATGGCGAGAGAAATAAAAATTGATTCAATAGAAGCAGCAATAGAAGATATCAAAAATGGTAAAATCGTAATTGTAGCGGATGATGAAGATAGAGAAAATGAAGGCGATTTTATTTGTGCTTCTGAATTAACTACTCCAGCGGCAATAAATTTTATGGCTAAGGAAGGAAGAGGACTGATTTGTGTTTCTTTACCGGAGGAACGTTGCGTAGATTTAGGACTTGAAATGATGGTTCAACAAAACACGACCCAGCATGATACACCTTTTACTGTTTCTGTTGATTTGGTAGGTTATGGTTGTACAACAGGAATATCCGCTTCAGATCGTTCAAAGACAGTCAATGCTTTAGTAAATCCAACTATCAAGCCAGAAGAATTTGCTCGTCCTGGTCATATTTTCCCTTTAAAAGCAAAATCTGAGGGGGTATTAAGGAGAGCGGGACATACAGAGGCTGCATCTGATTTAGCCGAATTGGCTGGATTATTTCCATCAGGGGTTTTATGTGAAATTTTGAAGGAGGATGGGGAAATGGCTAGGCTACCCGAATTGCGTGAAATTGCGGATAAATTTGATTTGAAATTAATTACAATTAAAGATTTAATTGAATATAAATTAAAGAAAAATTCTCTGATTGAAAGGATGGTAGATGTAAAAATGCCAACTGAATTTGGGGATTTCAAACTTATTGCTTTTCAACAAAAAGGGACTCAGGATAATCATTTGGCAATGATTAAGGGAACCTGGACGGAGGATGAGCCGGTAATGGTAAGAGTACATAGTTCCTGTGTAACGGGAGATATATTTGGATCTTGTCGCTGTGATTGTGGCCCACAATTACAAAAATCCTTAGAGATGGTTGAAAAGGAAGGAAAAGGGGTAGTTTTATATATGTTTCAAGAAGGAAGAGGAATTGGCTTGATTAATAAATTAAAAGCCTATAAATTGCAGGAAGATGGTTTAGATACGGTAGAGGCTAATTTGGAATTAGGATTTAAGCCAGATGAACGTGATTATGGAGTGGGTGCGCAAATTTTAAGGGATTTGGGGATTACTAAAATTAGATTAATTTCGAATAATCCTAAAAAGCGTGCAGGCTTGTTAGGATATGGACTTGAAATTGTAGATACTATTCCAATTCCTATTGAACCTAATCCACATAATGAACTCTATCTTCGTACGAAAAAGGAAAAGATGGGGCATAAAATTTAGATTAAATGATTGAAGTAAAAGACATTCACAAATCTTTCGATGGGGTAGAAGTTTTAAAGGGGATCTCAGGAACCTTTGAACAAGGCCAAACCAGTATGGTTATTGGAAGTAGTGGTACGGGAAAATCAGTTTTATTAAAATGTATGATTGGTATTCTTAAGCCCACAAGTGGATCTGTCTTATTTAATGGAAGAGATATTGTTTCTTCAGATGCAAATACAATCAGGGAAATTCGGAAGGAAATGGGAGTTTTATTTCAAGGAGGAGCCCTTTTTGATTCTAAATCAGTTTTAGATAATGTTAAATTTCCTTTAGATGTTTTAACTGAACAAAGCGAAGATGAGAAAAATGGAAGAGCAATGCTTTGTTTGAAGAGGGTAGGATTAGAAGAAGCAGCATTACAAATGCCTTCAGAAATTTCTGGAGGAATGAAAAAAAGGGTGGGAATTGCCCGAGCAATCGTAATGAACCCAAAGTATTTATTCTGTGATGAACCAAATTCGGGTTTAGATCCAATCACTTCTACCAAAATTGACCTTTTAATTCAAGAAATAACGGAAGAATATAATATTACCACTGTGGTAATTTCTCATGATATGAATTCTGTAATTCGTATGGGAGAAAAAATATTATTTTTGAAAGATGGTTCGAAACTTTGGGAAGGAACCTCCAAAGAAATTCGCGGATCCGGAATTGAGGCCTTAGATGAATTTGTTTTTTCAAAATTAACTTAAAATGTACGAGCATCCTCTATATGATCGTGTAAAGGAAAATTTTCCTTTGAATAAACTAAATACCTTTGGAATAAAGTCCACAGCCAAATTATTCTTTTGTATGCAATCAGAGGAGGAATTTCAGGAAATTCGTTATTCTGATTATTACCGCAAAAATGGCCATGTATTTTTAGGAGAAGGTTCCAATGTTTTATTGCCCGAATATATTGATGCCTTCGTAATTAAGAATAATATCCTAGGAATTGAATTAACAGATGAAAATGAAAATTATGCCTATTTAAGGGTAGGAGCAGGAGAAAATTGGCATGATTTTGTAATATATTCCCTACTTCAAGGATTTTATGGTCTTGAAAATTTAGCCTTAATCCCAGGGACAGTTGGAGCCGCACCCATGCAAAATATCGGTGCATATGGGGTGGAAGTAAAAGATTATATTGATTCTGTAGAAGTAATAAACTTACAGACTTTCTTGAAAGAACAAATTCGAGCGAATAAACTCGAATTAGGCTATCGTGAAAGTATTTTTAAGAATAAAGTAAAGGATAAATATCTGATTACCCGTGTGAATTTTAGATTGAATAAAAAAGCTAATCTTAAATTGGAATACGGTGCTATTAAGGAAGTCCTTTCTGCAAATAAAATTGAGAATCCAACCCCCATGGATATCGCCAAAGCGGTTATGGAAATACGATCCTCCAAACTGCCAGATCCACATAAAATTGGTAATTCAGGATCTTTCTTTAAAAATCCGGTAATTCATGTTGGACGTTATGAGGATTTAAAGAAAACCTTTCCAGATATGCCTTCTTTTCAAACAGAATTTGAAGATAAGGTTAAAATTCCAGCAGGATATTTAATTGAAAAGACTGGTTGGAAAGGCAAAAAAATTGGAGAGGTAGGTGTTCATGATAAACAAGCCCTTGTTTTGGTAAATCATGGTAGTGGAAAATCGACCGAGATTAAAGAATTAGCTGAACAAATTAAATTATCTGTTAAAAAAACCTTTCAAATAGACTTAGAGACAGAAGTAAATTATATCAAGAATGAATATCCCCCAAGCATCCAATAATACCTTTTTTTTGATGGCTGGTTCATGTGCCATCGAAAGTGAAGATTTAGCCTTTGAAATTGCCGAAAAAATTAATGGAATTACGAAAAGTTTTGGTATTCCTTATATTTTTAAAGGGTCTTACCGTAAGGCAAATAGAACTAAAATAGATTCTTTTACCGGAATTGGTGATATAAAAGCACTTGAAATTTTGCAAAAGGTAGGAAAGCATTATGACCTCCCAACTGTTACAGATATTCATGAATCTTCTGAAGCTGCTATGGCAGCTGAATATGTGGATGTATTACAAATCCCTGCATTTTTATGTAGACAAACGGATCTGCTTGCTGCAGCTGCAAAAACTGGGAAAGCCGTCAATATTAAAAAAGGTCAATTCATGGCCGGACAATCCATGGGTTTTGCCGTAGAAAAGGTGAAACATGAAAATCCTGAAGCAATCGTTTATTTGACTGATAGAGGAAATTCTTTCGGATATGGAGACTTAATCGTAGATTATCGGAATATTCCTGAAATGAAGAATTTCCAGGTGCCTGTCATTATGGATTGTACCCATTCTCTCCAAAGGCCGAATCAAAACTCGGGGGTTACAGGAGGACAACCTAAATTAATTGAAACAATTGCTAAGGCGGCAATCGCAACTGGGGCCGATGGACTTTTCATTGAAACTCATCCAAATCCAGCAGTTGCCAAATCTGATGGAGCAAATATGTTGCCATTAGATCAATTAGAAAACTTACTTGAAAAATTAATTAAGATTAAGCAAGCATTATAAGTTTTCTGATTCTGATTATCAGTTTTTTTAATTTTCTTTTGAATTAGATTTTCGAATTTTACCCCATGAAAAAGATTGTGGGGTTGATTTTAATTTCCTGGAATTTATTTGGTCAAAATTTGGACCAATTGGATGATGCCACATCTGAGTCCAATACTTATTATTCCATCAAAAAACTTCATTTAAATACTACTCCAAAGGAAGATTTTGAAAAATTATTGATACTTTCTCCTCTCCAAATTCAAGAATTAATTTCTTTTCGAAATAAGCATTATTTTAATTCTATCTTTGAATTACAAACTCTAGACTCTTGGGATTTAGAAACTTGCCATAAAATCTTGCCCTACTTGTTACCGATATCTTCTAGCCAAACAAATTATACGAATAAACCATTTAAACTTATTATTCGGTCAAATACTACTTTAGAAGAGAAAAAAGGATTTAGCCCACCAACTAAAACCAGTAAAACCAGGTATTTGGGCGACCCTTGGGGTCATTATTTGCGTTTACAGAATGATTTAGGTTTGCAAGTACAATATGGCCTAACTTTGCAAAAAGATGCGGGAGAAACAAATTATCTTGATTTTTCTTCTGCTTTTATTCAATATAATTTTAAAGACTTTAAATTAATTTTAGGTGATTATTCCAACCAATGGTCTCAAGGTTTAATTTTAGGGGGAGGATTTTTTCTGGGGAAATCCTATCAGACTATTTTATCTACCCAAAAAATTATTCAATCTGCTCGTCCATATACCTCATCGGGGGAATCAAATTTTAATAGAGGGATTTATTTAGAAAAACTTTTCGGACCTTTTAGGTTTGAATTGAATTTAAATAGAAATTTCTTGGATGCGACAACCTCCCTGGTAGGAGAGAAAATATATTTTAATACTTTATATACGGATGGATATCATAGGACTTCATCTGAATTAAAGAGGAGAAATTCTGTGGCTATGCGAAGCCTAGGAACAAGTGTGAATTATATTCATAAAAAATATCAAATTGATTTTAATTTTCTTTATCAAGAATTTAATCCAGAGAAGGCCCCTTCAAAACAAAATTATTTGGCAAAATCATGGTATGGAAATGAGTTGAAGAATTTTTCTTTGGGTTATTCAATTCATCCTAATAATCTACGTTGGGTAGGGGAATTGGCCTATGGAAATCATTCTTGGGCCACCGTTCACGGACTTATTTTTCCTTATTCCAAGAAATTGAATGCGTCTGTTTTATTTCGATTTTATCAATCAGGATATTATTCAATTCAGTCGAATGGTTTTCGAGAAAATTCTACTACGGGGAATGAACTTGGAATTTATTTTGGTCAGGAGATTAATTTTTCGAAAAGAAAGAAATTGTGGATTTATCAAGATTTATTTTTATTTCCAGATATAAAGTATCAAGTTTCACAAAAAAATACTTTAGGATGGGAAATATTTGGCAGGATGCAATGGAATAAAACGAATTTTTCTCATTTAAAATATCAGTCTAAACAAGAAGATGGCGATGCGAGTAGTTTAATTCGCTTACATCAGTTTCAATTTTTAGAAGATTATTATTTTGAAAAGAAATTTCGTTATAAATTTCACTCTCGTTTATTTCTTACTGCAATAAAGAATCCTAATTCATGGAATACCGGTTTTTCAATTCTTTTTGATGAGCAAACAAAATTCAAAAATTTAAAAATAATTCTAAGGGAATGGTTATTTTTTACGGAAGATTATGATTCAAGAATTTATAGTTATGAGCCAGGGTTATTATATAATTTTGCAATTCCTTCGGTTTATGATCATGGAATTCGATTTGCCCTAGTACTTGAACAAAAAATTGCTAAAATTATGCATTTAGGCATAAAGATCTCTCGACTTCATTATTTCAACAAGGATACGATTGGATCTTCTTATGAAGAAATTCAAGGAAAAAATAAAACAGATATTAATTTACAATTAATAATTTCCCATTAAG
>JBJOIA010000119.1:0-3598 GCA_046047395.1 Bacteroidota bacterium
TAAACGGCGGCCGTAACTATAACGGTCCTAAGGTAGCGAAATTCCTTGTCGGGTAAGTTCCGACCTGCACGAATGGTGTAACGATCTGGGCACTGTCTCAGCCGTGAGCTCGGTGAAATTGTAGTAACGGTGAAGATGCCGTTTACCCGCAACGGGACGGAAAGACCCCATGAACCTTTACTATAGCTTAGCATTGAGTTTTGGTACTAGATGTGTAGGATAGGTGGGAGACTTTGAAGCGGTGTCGCCAGGCATCGTGGAGTCATTGTTGAAATACCACCCTTCTTGTATTGGAATTCTAACTCAGAAAATGAGGACATTGCTTGGTGGGTAGTTTGACTGGGGTGGTCGCCTCCAAAAGGATAACGGAGGCTTTCAAAGGTTCCCTCAGCACGCTTGGTAACCGTGCGTAGAGTGCAATAGCAAAAGGGAGCTTGACTGTGAGACCGACAAGTCGATCAGGTACGAAAGTAGGATATAGTGATCCGGTGGTTTAGTATGGAACAGCCATCGCTCAAAGGATAAAAGGTACTCTGGGGATAACAGGCTGATCTCCCCCAAGAGCTCACATCGACGGGGAGGTTTGGCACCTCGATGTCGGCTCGTCACATCCTGGGGCTGAAGAAGGTCCCAAGGGTTCGGCTGTTCGCCGATTAAAGTGGCACGCGAGCTGGGTTCAGAACGTCGTGAGACAGTTCGGTCCCTATCTGTTGTGGGCGTAGGAAAATTGACAGGTTCTGACTTTAGTACGAGAGGACCGAGTTGGACTGACCTCTGGTATATCAGTTGTTCTGCCAAGGGCATAGCTGAGTAGCCACGTCGGGACCAGATAAGCGCTGAAAGCATCTAAGTGCGAAACTGACCTGAAGATGAGTTTTCCATGAGGGTCCGCGGAGATGACGCGGTTGATAGGCTACAGATGTAAAGACAGTAATGTCAAAGTCGAGTAGTACTAATTACCCGAAAACTTGCTATTAAAACTTTTTACTAGATTTTTACTTTTACAATTAGTCAAAAAAACTTACAAGATATTGTCTTATCGGACAAAAGACCTTTATGGAGCCGATAGGGCGGGTGTTCACCTCTTCCCATCCCGAACAGAGAAGTTAAGCCCCGTACCGCTGATGATACTAGGTTCATCCCTGGGAAAGTAAGTAAGCTCCAAAGCATTATTCAAAAATTAAGCCTCATCTTTTGAGGCTTTTTTTGTTTCTTTTTAATTATATTTGTAACCTTATTATCCTTTGTATTATTTAAATATTATGAAAGAATTATTCGGTTTTACATCCCTTTGGTTAGAAGCTTTTTTATTCATAGCGGTTTTTACCCTTATTGGCTTTATCCTAAAACATATCGTAAAAAAATATGCCACAGCCTTTGCTGCAAAAACAGAATGGGAATTAGATGATATTATTTTTGAACAAATTGAAAATAAATTAGTGGTTTGGGGACTTTCCCTAGGTCTTTATAAAGCCATCTCTCCTATCTCTGTAGAATTGATGTTGAGTGAATCAACCGTTGCTTATATGGTTGAAACTGTCGTAGCTATTGTTATTTTTTCATTAACTTCCATTGCTGCAAAGGTTGTTGGTTCCTTATTTGAAATTAAATCAAAAGCTGCAAATACATCCTCTTCGATTTTATCCAATATCGCCAAATCCCTTATCTATGCCGGAGGTTTATTGATTATAGTCCAAAATTATGGAATCGAAGTTTATCCCTTACTTACTACTTTAGGTCTTGGAGGTTTGGCCGTCGCTTTAGCCCTTCAACCTACTCTTTCTAATTTATTTTCCGGACTACAAATTATCGCTTCAGGAAAAATAAATATCGGTGATATTATTGAATTAGAAAATGGTAAAAGAGGGACTGTTCAAGATATTTCCTGGAGATCAACCTCCATCATTACCGCTCAAAATAATGTGATTGTTATTCCTAATTCAAAAGTTGCAGATTCCATTATTGAAAATTTCTTTCTCGCAGATAAAGAAGTTACCTTCAACGTTTTGATTGGTGTAGGATACGATTCCAACCTAGATCATGTAGAAAAAGTATGTCTCGAAGTTGCTAATCAGGTTTTGACTGAAAACGGTACCATGGCCAAAGATTTCGAACCATTTGTTCGCTTCTATAATTTTGGTGAAAGTAGTATCGACCTAAAAGTCTTTATGAAGGTAAATGAATATGCAGACCAATTCCTGATGACCTCCCTTTTTATTAAAGAAATCCAAAAAAGATTTAATCAAGAGAATATTGAAATTCCCTTCCCAATTCGTACACTTATTCAAAAATAAAATTTTAAATTCCTTTCTAAAATTCCTAGATCTTGGCAGCAAGTCAAAGTTCATCTATTGAATTTGTCATTTTATCTTTTTATATTTGCAACATAGTTGCATTTGATTTTATTTTTGTGAAAATATTATCAAATTAAATAAATGAGAAATTCTTTTTTAATTTTTATTAGCTTAATTGTCTTTTCCTCTTGTATCGATTTAAAAGATGTGAGTCCTGTAGAAGATAATGAACTGATAACAAGAGTTGTTTTAAATTTTGAGGTAATTAATTCAGAATCTGAAATTGAAATTAAAGAATATGGAATGGAAGATGAAGAAGAAGATGATGATGATCATAATTCCTCAGATTCTTCTAATCATCAATATTTGAGTTATACTTGGAAAGATAGCAATGGTGATGGGATCCTAGATTTTGTGGATCAAGTCGTTTTAGATCACTCTTTACAATATAAGTTGAAAATTGAATTTTGGGATGATACCAAAATTCCTGCAGAAAGAATTTCGCATGAAATTGAAGATGCAGCCGATTTTCACTTAATTAAATTAAAAATTGATCCAACAGGAATTGCGAATCATGTTGTCAAAGATCGCGATAGAAAAGGGCTTCAACTTGGTTTAAATAATTATTTCAAACCAAATGGAAAAGGTCAAGGTATAATTAATGTGGTCTTGTTTCATCAACCACCTGTTAGTGGAAAGGATATTAAGGATGGAATTAGTGAATTAGGATCCATTGATGCTGACGTAAAATTTGATTTAAAAATAGAATAAATGAAAAAGAGAATTGTAAAATTAATGCAATCAGAAAAGTTAGGAATAACTCTTTCTATTTTATGTGCAATTCATTGCCTTTCACTGCCTTTAATTTTATTTTTTGCTCCCTATATTGCCTCTAGCTTTGTTTTTAATGAATCCTTTGAATGGTTTTTAGTAATTATATCCTTTCTACTTGCGGCATTTTTATTAATCAAAGACTATCGTCGCCACAAAAATCTAATTCCTATTATTCTTTTATCTTTGGCCTTTCTTACAAAATTAATTGATTTCATTGTCAATCAAGAATCCTATCATTGGTTCTATGGTATTTGTTTAGGTGTATTCATTAGCCTTGCCTATTGGAAAAACTACCAGCATAAAACTACATGTAGCTGTAAAATATCCTAATTTTCAAGATTTCCCCTGAAGTTTTAGTATCTTTGGGAAAGAATTCTTTTCACAGTGAGTAAATTTAAAAATTCAGATTATCAAGCCGTTATCGGACTTGAAATACATATTCAATTACAGACAGATTCAAAAATTTTTGC
>JBJOIA010000120.1:0-3096 GCA_046047395.1 Bacteroidota bacterium
TCTTAACAGCTGGTATGGGAGGAGGAACAGGAACAGGTGCCGCTCCAGTGATTGCAGAAATTGCCGCAAATAGGGGAATGTTGACGGTGGCAGTTGTTACCGCTCCTTATACTTGGGAAGGTTCCGATAAAATTCAATTTGCAAGAAATGGTATTGAAGAATTAAAGAAATATTCAGATACTGTATTAGTCGTATTAAATGATAAATTAGCGCAATTATATGAAGATTTACCTGTTTTACAGGCCTTTCAAAAAGCAGATGATGTTTTGGCTAAGGCTGTAAAATCTGTAGTGGATGTAATTGCTAAACCTGGTAATATCAATACGGACTTTATGGATGTAAAAAAAGTATTGACAAAAGCTGGGCAAGCTCTTATGTCTTCTGCAACGGGCTCTGGTTCGGATAGAGCATTAAGTGCAATCTCACAGGCTTTAGATTCTCCGCTATTAAATTCCCAAGAAATTAAAGGAGCAAAAAGAATATTAATTACCGTTTCAACCTCTACGAATAATTCCTTGAGAATGTCGGAACAAAATATCATTATAGATTATGTAATGAAACGGGTAAATGCTCAAGCAAATATGGTAAAATTCGGATTTTCAAGTGATGAAAGTCTGGGCGAAGATCTATATCTAACCATCATTGCAGCGGGCTTTGAAAATGAATTCAATACATATGACTTATTCTTCCCTAATTCAAATAATTCATGGGGACAAGAAATTTCTGAAGAGATATTATATGGAGGTGGGGACAAGACCACTACGGAATCTGATGAGACCAAATTTGCAAAAATGGTAGATGCTTATTTCAATAATTCAATTTTAGATAATGAAATAACTATTCCTACCTTCCAAAGAAATAAGGTTGATTTAGTGGATATTACCCGTTTACCAAAGGATAAATGGAAAATATCTGAGATTTAATTCGAATTGAATTTTTCTATTATTGAAGCTGCGTTTTTAAGAATTGATAAATCTGAATAAAATATCCCGTATTCAGGTACTTCCTTGATTCCCCCCATTGAAATTTTGGAATTTCTAAAGACCATATTGGAATCTCTTGTTAATTTACCACTCATATGTACTGCATCCACACCAATTTTTAAAAAATCAAGAATATTATTTGGATTAACACCACTACCAGCCATAATTTGAATTTCTCTTCCAGGAAGATTTACCCAATTTTTTATATTTTTTAATCCTTCCATAGCTGTATTGTGTTTGCCGGAAGTCAAAATTCTATGAAAACCCATATCTTGTAATTCCATGATAACCTTATCCGTATGGATAGTCATATCAATTGCCCGATGAAATGTCCATTCAACCTTATTTGAAAGACTTAGCAATTCATTTAAAAAATCATGATCAATTTTTCCTGAAGGCTTTAAGGCCCCTGTTACAATTCCTGAAATATTTAATTTTAATAAAGATTCTAATTCTTTAAGCATTGTATATTTCTCAAAATTTGAATAGCAAAAATCTCCACCCCTCGGACGCAACATTGCATGAATAGGAATAGTGGTACGATCCTTAATGGCTTGAACCATACCATGACTCGGCGTGCAACCACCTTCAAAAAGAGAACTACATAATTCAATTCTATCTGCACCAACCAAGTCTGCATTTATTGCTGATTCTAAAGAATATACATTTATTTCTAAAGCCTTTTTCATTCCTAAAAATAGATGAATTATGTGTAAATATAAATTTTCTGAAAAATTATTTTCGATTACTTTTTTAATATTAAATTTATTTTACTTTTGCATTATCGTTTGACTAAAAAATAACAAAAAAAATAATTTCAATTATATGTATTGGACACTAGAATTAGCTTCTTATTTAGAAGATGCACCATGGCCGGCTACTAAAGACGAATTAATAGATTTCGCAATTCGAACAGGGGCTCCATTAGAGGTAGTAGAAAATTTAAATGAATTAGAGGATGATGGCCACCCTTTTGAATCTATCGAAGAAATTTGGCCCGATTATCCTACCAAAGATGATTTCTTCTTCAATGAAGACGAATATTGATTCATAGTGAAGAGTGAAGATTTTAGCCCATGAATTTATTCGTGGGATAAAATATTTACTCTTCACTAATTAATTTTAGTATCGCATCAGATAATTTAATATCTCTAAGGCTTATTCCCCATCTGCGTTCTACTATATCTTGATTTTTTACCACTGATTCATAATTTTTCAAATACGTAATTTCTCCTTTTCTATAAGGGTAACCTGTTAAAATTGGCTCCCAACCATTTTCTTGAGAATTACATATTTCCTTAACTTTTACTGATTCAGAACCGTATATTTCATGCCAATGAGCTAATATTTGGTCTTTTTCTTTTTGATCTAATTGAATATCATTTAGAAGAGATTGATCAAATTTTTCTCCACCAACTAAAATAAAGTTATGGGTTTTACATTCAGAAGGCTCCTTTTTAAATATTTTTTCCTCCATGGTATTCACCGTATCTTCTGCCATAACTCGGTAGGTTGTCCATTTCCCACCTAAAATACTAATCAAGCCAGACTCATTATCATATTCTACAAGGTGATCCCGAACCAAAGATTTAGTATCTTTCTCTTCATCTGGATGCATGGAAACTAAAGGCCTTTGTCCTACAAACACGCCTTTAATATCCTCCTTGGTAGCTTGTTTATGGGCATAAAGATTGAAATAATTCAATAAATATTCTTTTTCTGTTTCTAATATTTCAGGATTTTCCGAAAGTTGATCTGGGTCATCTGTAGTTCCAATCAAGGTGTAGGAACGGAAAGGTATAACAAAAATTACCCGACCATCCTTAGTCTTAGGAATTAATAATGAATTTTCACCAGGGAAAAAACTTGAATCCAAAACTATGTGAGCTCCCCGACTTACAGTCATTCTTTCTGAAAGTTTTGGGTTAGCCATTAAACGAATATGATCTGAGAAAGGGCCAGTGGCATTGATTACAGCCTGAGATTGAACGGCATAATTTTCTCCAGTAATTTCATCTTTTAGGATCAAATTAAATTTAGTTTGATTTTTCTTTAAAGAGACCAATGAGGTATAATTCAAACAAATTGCACCTAATTTTTGGGCCGAAAATAT
>JBJOIA010000121.1:0-19390 GCA_046047395.1 Bacteroidota bacterium
AGACAATTTCTAAGGTTAAGCTGACGAAATAGGCAATTTCTATTTTCTTTGTCATGCTAATATTTTAGGATCCACAAGCCTCGCAAGCATCTGGATTATCTAAGGAACATGACATATCCGATCTGTTTTGGGCATCATCTTTGAATGAAGCGGCAGATTGTTTTGCATATTCTTCATATTTCATTTCAACTTCTTTTGGAGCATTAATTTTATCCACCTGAGGTTCTGCTTGTTTTTCAACTGTGAATTTAATGGCATCTGCAGCAGCCTTGGTTCTTAAATAATACATACCCGTTTTCAATCCTGATTTCCAAGCATGGAAGTGCATGGATGTCAATTTACCAAAGTTCACATCTTGAATATGGATATTCAAACTTTGAGATTGACAGATATAAGCTCCTCTATCAGCGGCCATATCTAGGATTGTTTTTTGCTTAATTTCCCAAACAGTTTTATATAATTCTTTGATATCTGCTGGAATTTCAGCAATATTTTGGATTGAACCGTTATTGGCAATTAATTTATTCTTCATGGAATCATTCCATAAACCTAATTTGATTAGGTCTTTTAATAAGTGTTTGTTTACTACAGCAAATTCACCAGACAATACTCTTCTAGAATAGATATTAGAAGTATATGGTTCAAAGCACTCATTATTTCCTAATATTTGCGAAGTAGAGGCAGTTGGCATTGGAGCAACTAATAAAGAGTTTCTTACACCGTGCGTTACCACGTCTTCTCTTAATTTTTCCCAATCCCAATTTCCTGAACTTGGAGTCACATTCCACATATCAAATTGGAAAATTCCTTTCGATATTGGAGAACCTTCCCAAGTTGAGTAAGGACCCTCTACTTTTGCAAGTTCCATGGAGGTTTCCATAGCTGCAAAATAAATTGTTTCGAAAATATCTTTATTCAATTGCTTAGCACCCTCTGATTCGAATGGTAGACGCATTTTAATAAATACATCTGCTAATCCTTGAACTCCTAATCCAATAGGTCTATGTCTTAAATTTGAATTTCTAGCCTCTGGAACTGGATAATAATTCACATCAATAATTTTATTTAAATTAATTGTGGCAGTTTTAGTTACCTCGTATAATTTTTGATGATCATATTCGTATTCTCCTTTATCGTTCTTCTTAAGATATTTTGGAAGTGCCAGGGATGCTAAATTACATACTGCCACCTCATCTTTTGAAGTATATTCAATAATTTCAGTACATAAATTAGATGATTTAATTGTACCTAAATTCTTTTGGTTGGACTTACTATTTGCATGATCCTTGAATAACATGTAAGGAGTACCTGTTTCAATTTGAGATTCTAAAATCTTGAACCATAAATCTTGAGCCTTCACGGTTTTTCTTGCCTTACCCTCCTTCTCATATTTGGTATATAATTTCACAAATTCCTCGCTATGAGTATCTGATAATCCAGGACACTCATGAGGACAGAATAAAGACCAATCTTGATTATTCTCTACTCTTTCCATGAATAAATCTGGAACCCATAAAGCATAGAATAAATCTCTTGCTCTAACCTCTTCTTTACCATGGTTTTTCTTTAAATCTAAGAATTCGAATACATCTGCATGCCATGGCTCTAAATAAATCGCAAAACTTCCTTTTCTTTTTCCTCCTCCTTGATCTACATATCTTGCGGTATCATTGAAAACTCTCAACATTGGGATAATACCATTTGAAGTACCATTTGTACCTTTGATATATGAACCAGTTGCACGAATATCATGGATACTCAATCCAATACCTCCTGCAGATTGTGAAATTTTCGCTGTTTGCTTTAAAGTATCATAAATACCTTCAATCGAATCCTCCTGCATTGTCAGTAAAAAACAAGAAGATAATTGTGGCTTCGGCGTTCCTGCATTGAATAAGGTTGGAGTAGCATGCGTAAACCAACGCTCAGACAATAAATTATAAGTATGAATTGCTGCTTCAATATCCTTTCCATGTATCCCTACCGCCACACGCATCAACATATGTTGCGGACGCTCTGCAATTTTTCCATCAAGTTTTAATAAATAAGACTTCTCTAATGTCTTGAAACCAAAATAATCGTAACCAAAATCTCTATCGTAAATAATTGCTTCATCCAAAGCCACTGCATTACTTTTTATCACATCGTAAGTTTCTTTTGATAATAGTGCTGCATTTAATCCAGTTTTAGGATCCACATAAGTATACAATCTTTTCATAGTAGCAGAAAAAGACTTTTGTGTATTCTTATGCAAATTGGAAATAGCTATTCTTGCTGCCAAAACAGCATAATCAGGATGTTTGGTAGTTAATGATGCCGCAGTTTCTGCTGCTAAATTATCCAATTCTGGAGTGGTAACCCCATCATATAGTCCGTTGATCACTTTTCTTGCAACCTCTAAAGGTTGTACAAAATAAGGGTCCAAACTATAACAAAGTTTTTCAATTCTTGCAGTGATTTTGTCGAACTTTACTGACTCCCGACGACCGTCTCTCTTGATTACAAACATTTCTTACGATTTAATAATTAAAGATTTTACCTATTCCAATAAATTTACTAAAAATAGACCAAAAATTCAAAAAAAATAGCTAATTGTTTGTACAACAATTACTTACTTTTTTTAGACGAATTTTCGATTGTTTTTGATGGAACTTTCTGTTATAAAATTAGAAAAATTAATGCCGACTAACAAGTAAATTTTTGCACAAAATTTAAATACTTTAAAAAGTAAAAATCGTCATTTTTTAAATCCTAATTCTAGCATATATTTGGGGACTAATCAGACTTATCCACATAGGAAAAATCCAATAAAAATTTTTGCAAACTTTTTTTTAAAAAAAAATTCAAAATTTCTCCAAACAAAATTTTTACCCTTCTCTTTGGAATTAAAAAGAAATAAAAGTAATTTTGTGACCCCAAATAAAATATTTACTATACAGACGGCAGGGAATCGTCAAAATTGATTAAAATGAAAAAAGATATTCACCCAAATTATAGAGATGTAGTTTTCCAAGACTTATCTTCTGATTTTCAGTTTCTTACGAAATCAACTGTTGAAACTGACGAAACAATTGAATTAGATGGAAAAGAATACCCATTGTACAAAGTGGAGGTTTCTTCTAAGTCTCACCCATTCTACACTGGTAAGAATGTATTGTTAGATACAACTGGTAGAGTAGATAAATTCAAGAAGCGTTACAATCGCTAATCCAAGAAATTTTAAAGGTAAGAATACTATTTTTAGTGAGTCATATTTTGTAAATTAATGCAAAATTCACTTGAATAAAATTCTTACCTTTATGCTTTTTTATACCGACCCCAAAAATAAAGAAAATTTACATCCTCTTTCGGATCATATTTCCATTGAAAATTTCCTTATTGGAACTTCGACCATTGCTGAAAAATGGCAGGCTTTTTTATCAGAAATTTCTAACCCATTCTTTGAGAATAATACACTGCGAATAGCCTCCAATTTTTTACCAAACGAAGAACTACTTCAGGTTCTAAAGAATCTGGACGAATTTGCTATTATTTATTCAGGAGATGCCCCGATAGCTTGGGTTCAAAAGGAAAAAGAAATTACCAAAAAAATTGTTTTAAAAACTCCTAGTTTTTCGATAAATCACCCCGAAGATTTACTTAAATTCCTGGAGGAGTATCTAATAAAAGAATTAAATGGTTTGGCCTCCTCAACCAAAGGTTTTGAAAAGGAAAATCAATTATTTAACCCTTCTGCCATTCATATTCATCCTAGCGTTAGGATGCAAGGTGCTATTTTAGATGCAAGCGAAGGCCCTATTCATATTGGTGAAAATTCGAAAATATCGATCGGGACCTTAATAAAGGGTCCAGTCTTTCTTGGGAAAGAGGTTTATACGAACCTTGGAACGAAAATTCGTCCCTTTACCACTATTGGTGATGGCTGTGCAATTGGCGGAGAGGTATCCTTCTCAATTTTTCATCCTCAATCAAATAAATCGCACGATGGTTTTATGGGCCATTCTATAATTGGCTCCTATTGTAATTTTGGGGCCGGAACCAATGTTTCAAATCTTAAAAATACCGTTGGCTCAATTCAAATTCAGTCGAAAAAGAATCGAGATTCTGGAAGATTTAAATTGGGAATCATTACTGGGTCCTTTGTCGCCACAGGAATAGGAATTCAAATAAATTCTGGAGTTTGCCTTGGCAATCACATTAATGTTTATGGGTCGAACCTAATAAAAAACTATATCCCGAATTTTTCTTGGGGCGAACCAAATGATTTAAAAGAATATACCTTGGACCGCTGTATCATCCATGTTAAGAATTGGCTAAAATTAAGAAACCAAAAATCTGATAAAATATTAGAAAATAGAATTGAAGACCTTTGGACGAACAAAACTAAATTCCGAAATTAGTGTTTGAAATTTTATTCCATGAGGTTCAGTGAAATTCCAGGCTTAGATTCAATTAAATCAACTTTAGTAAAAGCAGTAGATCATAACCATGTGGCACATTCTCAATTCTTTATTGGGAACAAGGGTGGCGCACAGTTGGCTATGGCCTTAGCTTTTATCTCCTATTTATTTTGCAAGAATAAAATAAATGGGGATTCCTGTGGAACCTGCCCTTCCTGTACGAAAATCAACAAAGGTATTCATCCAGATTTATTTTTTGTTTTTCCTGTAAAGGGTTCTGATAAAAAAGGAGAAGGTTCTCCTTGTGAAAATCTTTTGCCAGAATGGAGGGAATTTATGCAAGAATCTCCTTATCGGTCCCTAAATTCCTGGCTCAAGAAAATCGATGGAAAAAATGAAGGAAATATTCCGGTTGAGGAAATGAGAAGCCTGAGTCAACGTCTTCATTATTCTCCCTTTGAGGCAGAATTTAAAATTGCATTAATTTGGAACCCAGAGTCCATGAACCAAAATTCAGGAAATGCCATTCTAAAAATCATTGAAGAACCACCCAAAAATACGCTTTTCATCTTAGTGGGAACCGAACCAGAAAAACTCCTTATTACCATCCTTTCTCGTTGTCAATCCATCAATATCCCTAATTTAAATTCGGATGATTTTAAGAATTTATTAATTGAAAAGACAGGTATTACGCCAGATAAAGCAGAACAATTGGTAGGAGAGGCAGAGGGCGACATTGAATTCGGACTTACAAAAGCAGAAACTGAGGATTTTGAAACTGAAACTTGGTTTGTAAACTGGATGAGAGCTGTTTATGCAAAAGATATTATAAAAGTTACTGAGCTTTCTGAATCATTTGATACCCTAGAAAGAAGGGTTCAGAAACGAATATTTGATTATGGCTTATTTGTTTTAAGACAATGCCTTTACCATATTCATGGTGCAGAGGAAATCTTAAAAATGCGAGAAAAAGAATTGAATTTTGTGAAAAACTTCTCGAAAATTTTAAATCAAGCAAGAATTGAATTAATTTCGACAGAAATTACAAAAGCCTATTACCATATCGAGCGAAATGCAAGAAGCAAAATGGTCATGTTAGACTTATCACTTAAATTGGTCAAGGGTTTTCAGACAAAATAAATGAGAAAAATCAGAATTGGTACGAGAAAGTCTCCCCTAGCAGTTTGGCAAGCAGAATATATTGGCAAATTGTTAAAAAAACATGGTTTGGATTATGAATTGATCAAAATTGAAACCAAGGGAGATAAAATTTTGGACCAAAGCCTTCATAAAATTGGATCAAAAGGTGTTTTTACGGAAGAATTAGAAATTCTTTTGCAAAATGGGGAAATCGATATAGCCCAACATTCTGCAAAAGATTTAACCTCCAATTTACCCGGAAACCTTCCTATCATTGCCTTTACAAAGAGGGAAATCGCTAATGATGTCCTTATATCTACAGACTCCTCAATCCGATTAAATTCATTAGATAAAAAAATTATTGGCACTTCTTCCACCCGAAGACAAGCCATTTTAAAAGAATATTTCCCGCAACACTCCCTTGTTGAAATGCGCGGAAATCTTCAAACTAGAATGGAAAAACTAAAAAGAGGGGATGCAGACGCCATTATTCTTGCCTATGCTGGTGTACACCGTATGGGTCTGGAAGAGTATATCGTTGAAACCTTGGATTTAAGTCAGTTTACGCCGGCGGTCGGACAAGGTTCTGTAGCCATACAAGCATCCGATAAACTAAATCCTGATTTAAAAATACAAATTCAACAAATATTGAATGATGCAGAAACGCAAATTTGTATTGAAGCAGAAAGGGAAATTTTAAAAAATATTCAAGGAGGTTGTAGCATTCCTTTCTACGGACATTGTCAAAATACTGAAAATGGTTATTTATTTCGTGCAGGAATCATAGATGCTTTTTCAAATGAAAAAATTCAGTTGGAAATGACAGGGGATAGCCCGATGAAATTAGCGAAAGAATTATCCAATGACCTAATCAATCGAGGAATTCATCGTATAATTAAGAATATCAAATCGAAATTATAATGAAAATATTGATAACAGGATCTAATGGATTATTAGGTCAAAAACTCGTTTCCTTATTAAGTCAAGAAGGAATTCCCTTTTTAGCAAGTGCCAAAGGAGATAATCGTATTCAATCTATTCAAAATTTCGAATTTAAAAGTCTTGATATTACAAATGAATCGGAGGTAATGAATGTATTCGACGAATATCAACCGAGTCATTTAATTCATACCGCTGCCATGACGAATGTAGATCAATGTGAGGATGATCCTGAAGGATGTGAATTATTAAATGTAAGGGCGGTAGAAAATCTGATCAAAGCCTGTGAAAAACATGGAACATTTTTTTGTCATTTATCAACCGATTTTATTTTTGATGGGGAAAATGGTCCTTATGAAGAAGAGGCAATTGCCAACCCAATTTCTATATATGGAGAGAGCAAATTAAGGGCTGAAAAATTATTGCAAAATAGCCTAAATTTTCCATGGGCGATTGCTCGCACTGTTTTGGTTTATGGAATTGTAGAAGATATGAGTAGATCGAATATTATCCTTTGGGTAAAAAATTCATTGGAAAATAATAAAGATATCAATGTGGTTACGGATCAATTTAGATCTCCTACCCTAGCAGAAGATTTAGCAATGGGTTGTTATTTAATCGTCAAGCAAAATAAGGAAGGAATATTTAATATATCAGGAAAAGATTTATTAACACCCTATGAAATGGCGATTCAAACAGCTGAATTTTTCAATCTAAATAAAGAATTAATTCATCCCGCAGATTCGACTAATTTTAGTCAGAGAGCCAAGAGGCCTCCACGTACAGGATTTAAAATTGAAAAAGCTGAAAAAGAATTAGGATATAAACCTCATAGTTTTTTGGAGGGAATCAAAATTATAGCGGAACAAACTCGATAAGTAAATTTAAAAATATTCGTACCTTTGTTGTTTGGATGAAGTATTAATTTAAAACTTTAATAATAAACATGATTAATTTAGTATTATTTGGCCCTCCGGGAGCAGGAAAAGGAACTCAATCTGAAAAATTAATTGAAGATTATAAATTAGTTCACCTTTCCACGGGGAATTTATTAAGAGAAGAAATTGCTAATGGAACAAGTTTAGGGCTGGAAGCTAAAAAATTAATGGATCAAGGTTTATTGGTTCCGGATGCAGTAGTAGTAGGAATGATTGAAAATAAATTGAAGGAAAATCCCGATGGCCCAGGTTTTATTTTTGATGGCTTCCCAAGAACAGTTGCTCAGGCTGAATCTTTAGATCAACTAATGGAGTCTCATGGATTATCAATTACCAATATGATAGCGCTAGAGGTAGATACAGATGAGTTAACTAAAAGATTATTGGAAAGAGGAAAAACCTCTGGAAGACCGGATGATCAAAACGAAGGTTTAATTCGAAATAGAATCATCGAATACAATGATAAAACTGCCCCTGTAGCAAATTATTATGAAGCACAAGGAAAGTTCAAATCAATCAATGGTATTGGTAGTATTGAAGAAATTTATTCTACTATCACCTCAATATTAAAATAATCTAATGCAATCTAACTTTATAGATTATGTCAAAGTCCATATCCGGTCAGGAAATGGAGGATCTGGCTCAACCCATTTTAGAAGGGAAAAACACGTTCCAAAAGGAGGGCCCGATGGTGGAGATGGTGGTCGGGGTGGACATATCATCATAAAGGGAAATGCGCAGCTTTGGACGCTTCTGCATTTAAAATATCAGAAGCATATCCATGCAAAAAATGGAACCTCTGGCTCAGGTGCGAGAAAACAAGGACCAGATGGAGAAGATATTATCGTTGAATTACCCTTGGGCTCTGTAATTAAAGATGCGGAAACAGGGGAATTTTTAGGAGAGGTGACAGAGGATGGGGAAACCTTAATATTATTCCCAGGAGGAAGAGGAGGTTTAGGAAATTTTAATTTCAGAACTTCCACCAATCAGGCTCCGCTCCATTCTCAACCTGGAGAACCTGGAATTGAAAAATGGGTTCAAATTGAATTAAAAGTATTAGCAGATGTCGGTCTGGTTGGTTTCCCAAATGCTGGAAAATCTACTTTATTATCCGTAGTTTCAGCTGCCAAACCAGAAATAGGGGATTATCCTTTTACTACTTTAGTGCCAAATTTAGGAGTTGTGGCTTATAGGGATCATAAATCCTTTGTAATGGCAGATATTCCAGGAATAATTGAGGGTGCAGCAGAGGGAAAAGGATTAGGAATCCGCTTTTTAAGACATATAGAAAGAAATTCTATCTTATGTTTTTTAATTGCTGCAGATGCTAAAAACTGCTACGAAGAATATTTGGTATTATTAAAAGAATTAGAAAAATATAATCCGGAATTACTGAAAAAAGATCGTGTAATTACAATTTCAAAATCTGATTTATTGGATGAAGAATTGATGGAAGGCATCCGTCAAGAATTTCCGAAAGATTTTTCAGTAATGTTTATTTCATCCGTTACTCAAACAGGATTAATGGAATTGAAAGATGAAATCTGGAAGGCGATCATTCGAAATATCCCAATTCCTAAAATTGAAGAAAATGAATCTGGATCAAATAATTTCTCGGAGGAGATCGAATAGAAAATACGCTCCTGAGATTGAAGTATCGGAAGAAGTGATTAAAAAATCCCTTGAAAGGGCCATTTTATCTCCGAATTCCTCTAATATGCAATTATGGGAATTTTATTATACTTCTGATCCTAAAAAAATTGAGGATATTACCCCCATTTGTTTAAATCAATCAGCTGCTAAAACCGCCAAATACTTGGTATTTTTCATTACCAGGCAAGGTCTTTGGAAGCAAAGAGCAGATGCAAATTATCAATTTGTAAAGAAGTCCATAGAAGACCAAACAAGCAAAAGGGGTAAACAAGCCCTCTCCTATTATTCAAAATTAATGCCCCTAGTTTATCGTCAGGATCCTTTCGGATTTTGGACCTTAGTACGAAAAGCAATATGTGGATTTTCAAGCATTTCAAAACCATTTTACCGAATGGGAGGAAAAGCAGACCAGAGAATAATGGTTCATAAATCCATTGCTTTGGCAGCCCAAACCTTTATGTTATCCATTGCTGAACAGGATTTTGATTCTTGTCCGATGGAGGGATTCGACCGCAAAAGATTAAAAAAATATCTTCAATTACCTAAAGATGCAGAAATTTCGATGATAATTTCTGTGGGAAAGGGCCTAAAAGAGGGTATTTATGGAGAAAGATTCCGAATTGATAATTCTGAGGTGATTAAGAAGTTTTAAATTGGATCTACATCCACAATAATCTGAACTTTTCGATATACTTTTTCTTTAAACCATTCTTCAAAATCTTCTTTAATCAATGATTTGAATTTAGAAGGTGAAGCGGTCTTTTCTAATTTTATCATAATTTCCCGGGCATATTGATTTCGAATTTTCTCAATCATGGGCGCCTCTGGTCCTAATACTCGTTGAGTACCGTATTTAATCTTTAATTTTCGTCCTAAATCAAAGGCAGCTAAATGAACAGCTTCTCTTTCAGGATGTTTTAGGATTATTTTTATCAATTTTGAAAAGGGAGGATAATGAAAATTTTCCCTTTCTTGTATTTCAGTTTGGTATACTTTTTCATAACCATGGTTCTGAATCGCCTGAATTAAATAATGTGAGGGCTGAGCTGTTTGCATATATACTTGTCCTACCTCAGACCTTCTACCTGCCCTTCCTGCTACTTGAGTAAGTAACTGAAACGCTCTTTCATGGGAACGAAAATCAGGAAAATTAATCATCCTATCTGCATCCAATATAGCCACCAAATTCAAATTATCGAAATCCAACCCTTTGGCAACCATTTGGGTTCCTACAATAAAATCTACCTCTCCATTTTGAACATCTTTTAATAAACTGGAAATAGCTGTTTTGGAGCGAGTAGTATCCAAATCTACCCGAGCAATTTTGGCATTCGGAAATATCAACTCTATTTCTTCCTCCACCTTCTCCGTCCCATAACCCATGGTCATAATATTCGTGCTCCCACAAGCAGAACATCTTCTTGGAAGGGTTTCTTTGTACCCGCAATAATGACATTTTAACTCATTGGCCTGGTGGTGATAGGTAAGACTTACATCGCATTGGATACAAGGTGCAATCCATTCACAATCCTGACATTGTAAATAGGGCGAATATCCTCTTCTATTTTGAAATAATAAACTTTGTTTCCCCTTTTCATAATTCGCGTTTAATAATTGAATTAATTCCTCAGAGAGACCGCCTTTCCATTTCTTTGATTTCATTTTTTCTTTTAAAGAAATCAAATGAATATTTGGCAGAGGAATGTTCCCGAAACGGTGTTTAAGTTCTACAAAACCAAATTTACCTGTTTGGGCAGAATAATAAGATTCAAGACTTGGTGTAGCAGAACCCAATAATACTTTTGAATGATGTTTTTGTGCAAGATAAAGTGCGACATCTCTCGCATGGTAACGAGGAGCTGGATCTACTTGTTTATAAGAAGGCTCATGTTCTTCATCCACTATTATTAAACCCAATTTATTAAATGGCAAGAATACTGCGGAACGAACGCCTACTATCAAGGAAAACTTTTCTTCAAGAATTGAATTCCAAACCTCCACTCGCTCATTTTCTGAATATTTAGAATGATAAACCCCCATTTTATCCCCAAAAATCCGTTTTAATCGAATAACCATTTGGGTAGTCAGAGCAATTTCTGGTAATAAAAACAATACTTGATCTCCTTGTTGGATTACCTCCTTGATTAATTCAATATAAACTTCTGTTTTTCCTGAGCCAGTAACTCCATGAAAAAGGATGGTCTCTTTCTGCATAAATTGCTCAAGAATAGAGTCATAGGCCAGTTTTTGATGGACAGACAAAGTATGGTTTTCGATGGTTTCATCATTTTCATCAAATCGGGAGACAATTTGTTCGAAAAATTCAAAAACTCTATTTTTCACTAAAGTCTGAATAGAACTTTCCGATAAATCATTACAAATAGATTTTGCTATTCCCTTTTCATTCAATTCCTCTAATTTGTTTATGGGAACAAAGGATAGATAGAAAAGCACTACTTCTAATTGCTTTGACTTCTTTTCTAAAGTATGAATTAATTGATTAATGGCCTCCAAAGAAACATAGTCTTTCGTCAAACGAATTTTACGGATAACTTTCGGAGTATAGCGATATTTTAATTCATCAAATATGAAAATAGCCCCTTTTTGAACCATCGCCTTAATATAATGATAAGCAGATTTTATCTCTAAAGCAGATGCTATTGAATCATAATTCAATTCATTTTTCTCCTTTATTAAATTGAATATTTCCGCTTCACGTGGACTCAATTCCTGAAAATCTAAAAAATTTGGATTTATTTGAACCTTAGATTCAGAGGAAATTTTAAGTCCAGATGGAAGAGCTGCATTGAAAACTTCTCCTAATTGACAAAAATAATATTGAGAAATCCAATTGAATAGTTCAATTTGTTGGTTGGAAATAATCGGGGAAGAATCTAAAATCTCCAAAAGGTATTTTGCGGAATAATTCTTCGGAGGATGATGATGAAAATCCAAAATCAAACCCGTGATAACCTTCTGAGAACCAAAAGGTACCACTACACGAATATGCTTTTGCAAAAAATGCTCCATATTCCTCGGCACCCGATAAGTAAAGGGCTTAGGTAGGGGCAATGGCAATAAAACATCCACAAAAAAAGTTTGATCTTCCAATTCCATTTATGCAAATATATAGCTTAATCAAGAATTAAATTGAAAAAATTTAGAATAATCAATTTATAGATTAGAATATAATTATTATTCGATTAAAAGTACAAAAGTATCCGTTTCCAATTACTTTATTCGGTTTTTTTAATTAACTTTGCATCAAATTTTGAATCAAAATATTTCTATGTCGTATAATCGAAAGACTAAAATCGTTGCCACAGTTGGTCCGGCAACAGAATCAAGAGAAGGATTAAAAAAACTAGCTTTATCAGGTGTAAATGTTTTCCGTTTAAATTTTTCACACGGAACGCATGATGACCATTTAAAAAGAATCCAGAATATCCGTGAATTAGGAAAAGAATTAAATCTTAACCTTTGTATTCTTCAAGATTTACAAGGACCAAAAAT
The DNA here is from genome assembly GCA_046047395.1 of Bacteroidota bacterium. Classification (GTDB taxonomy): domain Bacteria; phylum Bacteroidota; class Bacteroidia; order Cytophagales; family Spirosomataceae; genus CAZVFE01. The sequence goes on from JBJOIA010000121.1 coordinate 12,587, forward strand.
CCGTACGCAAATGGTACAGGATAATGGTGTTGAAATCGTGGCAGGACAAAAATTCATCTTTGCGATGGACGAAAATTTATTAGGAACTTCTGAAAAGGTTGGAACAACTTATACCTCTATGTACAAGGATGTTCAGGTTGGAGAGCGTATTTTAATGGACGATGGTAATTTAGAAGTTAAGGTTTTAGAAATCGACAATGAAAAGAAAGAAGTAATTACAGAAGTTATTTATGGTGGTATTTTAAAGTCGAAAAAAGGGATTAATTTGCCAGGAACCAAGGTTTCTTTACCATGTTTAACAGAAAAAGATACAAAAGATTTATATTTCGGATTAGATAACGGGGTAGATTGGGTTGCTCTTTCTTTTGTTAGAAGAGCGGAAGATATCCTTGATATCAAAGAAAAAATTGCAGCATACGGAAAAAGCACGAAGGTGATTGCTAAAATTGAAAAGCCAGAAGCAATTGAAAATTTAGATGAAATTATTGAGGCTACCGATGCAATCATGGTAGCTCGTGGAGATTTGGGTGTAGAGATGGATGGTGCAGTTGTTCCTTATTTACAAAAGCAAATGGTGGAAAAAACAACAAAAGCTGGTAAGCCAGTAATTGTTGCTACTCAAATGCTAGAGTCCATGATTCAAAATCCAGTACCTACAAGAGCTGAAACGTCTGACGTTGCAAATGCTGTATTACAAGGAGCTTCTGCTACCATGTTGAGTGGAGAATCTGCATCAGGAGATTATCCTTTCAAAGCAGTGGAAACAATGGCTCATATTCATGAGGTGGTTGAACAACAACAAAATAGCATCGAAATTATCAAAGGAGATGAAGCTTCGATTTATTTCAAAAATCACTCCTTATCTGAAAGCAAAGATGTTTCATTAAATGATCGATTAATTGCTGGCGCATGTAGATTAGCTAGAGATATTAAAGCTAAGGCAATTCTATGTATTACAAATTCAGGACATACTGCATTTAGATTATCAGCACATAGACCAAAGGCAGACTTATATGTTTTCACATCAAATAAAGAAATGATGTCTACAATGGGTTTATTATGGGGAACAAAAGTATTCTTCTATGATCCATCATCTGAAAATATGGAAATGACCGTGAAGTCAATGGCTGAAAAATTAAAAGCAGAAAACTTATTAGCTAAGGGCGATAAATATGTTGCTACACTCTCTTCTGCAAACCAAAACGATAAAAAAACAAATACGGTAATGGTTGGCGTTGTGGAGTAAAGAATATTTACCCATAAAGAATGAAATCCTCTTATAATCCTTTTGAAAAAATTGTTTTAAGAATTTATTCTTTATGGGCTTTATTTTGGTTTTCGGGCTTATATATTGCCCTCTTTCCCTTTGTTTTCTTATTATTACAAACGAAAAAAACAAAACCATTCGCGGGGAATATAATTAAACTTTGGGCCTACCTTTTCTTTCCATTGGCCTTTATCCGATTCAATGTAAAATTTGAATATCATCCTGATTGGAAAAAACAATATGTTTTTTGTGCCAATCACTTTTCCTTCCTGGATATTCCCGTATTTTATTATTTATTAAAAAATAATTTTTCTTTTATTGGGAAAAGTTCCATTAAAAAAATCCCTTTAATTGGCTATATGTATTCCAAACTTCATATTTTAGTTGATAGGGAAAATAAAACATCACGCGGACAATCTATTACCAAAGGAGTAAAGGCCTTATTAGGAGGAAGATCCTTGATTATCTTTCCAGAAGGGGGTATTCGCTCTAAAAACTTCCCCATAATGGATAAAAACTTGAAGGATGGGGCGTTTCAAATGGCTAAAAAAACGAATACAGAAATAATTCCTATAAGTTTATTAAATAATTTTCGTTTATTAGACGACGATAAATTACTTTTAAGACCGGGAAGAATTGATATCATTTTTCACCATCCTATTAGTACCCAGGATGGAGATCTTCAGGAATTAAAAGATGAATTTTATCAAGTTGTTCAAAGCTCCTTAAATCTATATTATCAAATTGAAAACTAAAGGAATCTTTATATCCATCATCATCCTATTTTTTTTAGGACTAAGCTATTATTTTATTAATTTAAATACGGAGGAAGATGCTCTTCCAAGACCCAAGGGATACCCAAGAATGAATATCCCTGAACATCAATATGAATTATTAAGCACAAAGCATCCCTATCAATTTGAAAAGTCAAAAATTGCAGTAGAAAAACCTGATTCGATATCCTGGGCAGAACCACATTGGATCTATTTATATTATCCAGATTGGGAGGGGTATATTCAACTTACCTATAAACCATTGAATAAGGATAGACAAAAATTAAGAGATTTGATTAATGATGCTTATAAATTGGCATACGGACATCAAAAGAAAGCCAATTTAATTGAGCCCAAGGTAATGACCTTGAAGAATGGCAAAAAGGCTGGAATATTCGAACTAAATGGGGAAATAGCAACAGCATTTCAATTTTTCATCACAGATAGCACAAACCACTATTTGCGTGGAGCAGTATATGTAAAAACAGCAACTGAAAATGATAGTCTAGCGCCAGTGATTCAATATATGAAAGAAGACGCAATCCATTTATTAGAAACTTTGGAATTCAAAAATTAATTTTCCCACATTGTATCTTCCAATTCAATTAATTCATTTTCGATTAATTGAGACATTAAAAGTCCTTCACTTTCCCCCTTGTAGATATCTGTTAAGAATTTATCATTTGCATTACCTTTCTTGATGATCCTTGCATTAAATAAACGAAGATCGAATGCTGTAGACATGTTTTTATGAGACATTTCATTTTGCATATTATACCAAATGCAATTTTTATTTGCCTTCATTAAATTATAAACATCTTTCCAACGAAAAGAGGCAACAGGTTTATCAAAACCTGCAACAGTTTTAGAGGCTGGAACGATCAATGTGATAGATTGAATATCAAAATAAAGTCTAGAACGCTTACGATCAATAATAGCATCTTCTTTTAATTCAACAATTGTTAAATCTTTTGCAAAGAAGAATTCTTCACTTGAAGCAGTAACTGGAGAGGTATTAAAACCATCATCTTCAGCTAATGGTTTGCTAGTCGATTCCGAGGATGTTCCTCCACCCCAGCCATCATCAACACCAGACTGACCATTTACTTCATCTCCACCGAAACCCGCTTGCTTTTCAGATTCAGATAATTGTGCATCCGCATTTTGAATGTCAATTTTTAAATTTTCCTTGAAATCAGCAATACTTAATTCAGTCTTTAAAGAATCATTCTTATAAGCTTTAATCACGCCGGCATTTACCCATTCTATTAAAAACTTGGATAATTCATGACCATTAGCAAAAAAAGGACGATTCATTTTTTCATTCATATCCATTCTTCTCCATAATTGAGTCATATAAAGTATATCTTCCTCCGCAATTGGACGAATGGAATTATTTAATCTATCATCAATATCTACTTCCTGAGAGAAGGAATTGAAGCCTAAGGTCAGGATGAAGGAAATGGAAAGAAATTTAATAAATTTCATATTCTTAATTTATAATATTATCTAATTGGGATATTCGCAGTAAGATTATATGGGATATTTTCTACTGTCCCTTTAAAATTCTTTCTTTGAACACCTTTTACTTCTAAATATAATCTATCTCCAGATTCAGCTTGTGAAACTAACTTAGAGATTGAACCTCCTCCTTGAAGGGTAATATCATCAATCTTCCTTGTTCCTCGCGCTAGGGCAACATATAATTCTGAAACTCTAAAATTAGCATCTTCAGGATTTGTCTCTTTGAAGGATTCATCCGCAATAGCCCGCGCTTCAATAGTACGAATTGCATTCAAATCAGCCCCTCTTTTTTCATCTAATTGTCCCCCATTTCCATAGAATAAAACATCTGGACGAGGTACTCTACGAACATTAAACGTTTCTTTTCCTAATAAATTACCTGCATTATTAATTAATACAGAAACTTTGGAAGCATTTGGAACAACTGTAACCTTCCCTCTTGAATTTCCGGCGATGGCCTCACCTCCTTCAGCACTGAATGAAGGATTCCATAAGGAACCTAAGCCAGGACTTACCACAGACAATCTATTTGCACATCCTAGGTATAGGGCAGGAAGGGTTGCCGTTTCAAAATTATAGGTAGGCTTTAGAACAAAATAATTCTGTGTAATGGATTCTGTTTTTGGTCCGTCTGGTCCTTGATAAGAAATTGTTGCAGTATAAGAACGCTTAGAAAGTCCGTTTGCATCATAATTTCCTCCGGAGGTTTTCACTCTATATTTACCTCGTCCGTCTTGTACTGGAATAGAATTTCCATTGACAGACATTCTAGGAACGAATCCGGATGAAGTAGCAGCGATAAATACCTCTGCTTCATAATCCATTCCTGCGACTACGGTATTGGCATTTGCAGAAATTTGAGCAAATACTTTATCAAATTTAATTTCTTTGGCCCCTACTTTGGCTGCAAGTTGTGATAAAACTTCGCTTTCGTATCGACGAATTTCAGCTTGTTTTTGAGAAAGAGTTGCTAAGGCCGCTGGAACAGGGGTTTGAGCAAAATTCAATTCTGCAAAATCTTTATTATTTTGATCTGCATCTTTAGAAACAATTGGATCATCCTTTGCATTTAATGCTAAAGGAGGAAAATTCGTTCCTTTGTCGGCTAGTTCTGTAAGTTGTTTAATATAATTCTCGAATGAACCAACAAGTTGATAGGCATACCCATTTTTTTGAGAACCCACCATAATTTCATATATTTTCTCTTCTTCTTTTGGGTTTTTCAAATTGCCTGTTTCAGGATCAATTCCCCCACTCGCTTCAATTAATTCAGATTTTATATTGGAGATTTCAGCAACTAATTTATCGGAAATACTCCTTACTTTCTGGGCATTTTCAATTAATTGAGCATAAGAATCTGGATTGGGCAAATCCTTTACCTTTTCCTTAATTCCTTCAACTAAATTCTTGTTTTTAGAAAGGGAAGATTGATTCGCAATTTCTAAACTACTATTTAAAAGAGTGAATTTTTGTAATAGCGCATCACTTACTTGGAGTGCAAGTAATGCCGTTAAAACTAAATACATCATCCCGATCATTTTCTGACGGGGAGTTTCTTTCATTCCAGCCATAATCCTTTTCGTTTAATAAATTAACCTTTCATGGCTTTTAACATACTGCTATACATATTATTAAGTGCAGTCATGTTTTCATTTAACTTTTCTAATTCAGCTTTGAATTGCTCAGAATCTTTCTTGGTAGAAGCAATATGTTCTACTGTTGAATTTATATTATTATAATAACCATTTATTGCCTGTAAATGCTTGGTGGCATCAGCAATTTGATTTTCATATAATTGATTTAATTTTCCTAATTGTTCTCCAGCCTTTGCATATTCATGCGTAAATTTAAAGGTCTCAGCTCCTGCGTCTGATATCGAACCAATACTTGCCGTTGCTTTTGAAACAGATTGATTTAATTGTCCTAATGAGGCAGAAGAGTTTGTCAATGAATCAACAAATGCATTGGTTGCCCCGGCTGCCTTAGTAATTTCCTGCAGAGAATCTGCTGTAGCTGCCAATCCTTTTAAACTTTTTGATAATTTTTCAACCATATCCGGCGTTAATCCATCCATGGCAGCTAATCTATCTACCCCTGCTGTTCTTTCTTTGTTGGATTTTGCCCCATCTGCTAATTCAGGATAGACCTTTTCCCAATCATATTGCTTTTCAGGTTCTGCTTTAAGATATAAATAACCAAACATGATAAAAATACCCGCTTCCACAAACATCCCTACCATTAGCATAATATTGGCATTATTCCAGTGTAAAATTTTAAATAATGCACCAATAATTACAACTGCTGCGCCAAAACTAGCAATTACATTAATATTCTTTTCTAATTTCATATTTTAAATTATTTTTTCGTTCCAAGATATCGCATTACAGTTCTGAAACCAATATAAGCACGTTTTTTATCCTGATATTCATAGGTTCTTGTTCCTGTTTGAAGGTAATAGGAAATATCTTTCCAAGATCCTCCACGAACTATTTTACGAGGTTCATTTTCATCATAATAATAGGAGTTCAAATCCCAAGTTATGGCATTTGAATTTTCAGCATAAGCATCCTTACACCATTCCGCAACATTTCCTGCCATATTGTACAATCCAAAATCATTCGGATTATAGGCATTAGCTGGAGCTGTATACATATAGCCATCTGAAATATAATTTCCTCTTTGCGGTTTAAAATTGGCTAATAAACATCCCTTTGCATTGGCTATATATGGATTTCCCCAAGGGTATTTTGCTGATGCCTTCCCTCCTCTTGCTGCCCATTCCCATTCTGCCTCCGTTGGCAATTCAAACCTTGGCAAAACAAATAAACCCTCAGATCTTCTATACTCATTCATCATATTGGATCTCCACTGACAAAAATATTTGGCTGCTTTCCAACTTACACCAACCACTGGGTAGGTATCATAAGAAGGCGATGAAAAATAATACTCTAACATCGGATCACCATTATGATAGGCATAATCATTCACCCAAACTGTTGAGTCGGGATAATAATCCTCCATTATTTTGGTCTCACCTAAAACAGCTAATGAATCCCTTAATAAAGATTCAGTAAACTGACGATATTCATGGTTGGTAATTTCCGTATCATCCATAAAAAAGGAAGAAACTGAAACTCGTCTGTTTAAGTTCACTACTGAATTGGAAAAATCTTCATCTGCCTGCCCCATTAAAAAAGAACCTGCAGGAACTAATACCATTCCATATGGCGTAGGCTGATT
>JBJOIA010000122.1:0-3240 GCA_046047395.1 Bacteroidota bacterium
ATGAAGGGAATCATAGTGGTCAATTTGCCTTACCAGGAGGAAAGTGGGATGAAAGTGATAAAGATTTAGAATATACAGCAAAACGTGAAGTTTGGGAAGAGGTAGGGGTGGACCTCATGGATATAGATTTAAATTTCTTCCATGAACAATGGGTAGATGTTTCTAAATTCATCATATCTTGTTATCATGTTGAATTATATACTAAACCTACTTTTAAATTAAATGAAAAAGAAGTAAATTGTTTAATTGAAATTCCTAAAAGGGATTTTTACAATTCAAATAACTTATTTAAGCAAGAATTAATGTATCATGGCAGGAAGTTTGACTCACCTTATTTTTTAATCAATAATAATAAGATTTGGGGAGCAACTGCTTTGATTTTAATTAAATTATTTAATCTAAAATAGAAAGATAGATTTAAATGGAAGAAAATATTGAAGAATTAAATGAGGGCCAAGAAGAAGGCAAAGAGCAATTACAAGATTCAATTGCGCTTGCAGGGATGTATGAAAATTGGTTTTTAGAATACGCTTCCTATGTAATTTTAGAAAGAGCCGTACCAACGAATGAGGATGGTTTAAAGCCTGTACAAAGGAGAATTTTACATGCTTTAAATGAAATGGATGATGGTAGATTTAATAAGGTTGCCAATGTAATTGGGCAAACCATGCAATATCATCCACACGGAGATGCATCGATATACGATGCAATTGTCAATATTGGTCAAAAAGATTTACTATTTGATTGTCAGGGTAACTGGGGAGATATTCGTACAGGTGATTCTGCCGCTGCAGCTAGATATATAGAAGTAAGGTTGTCTAAATTTGGGAAAGATGTTTTATTCAATCCACAAACAACTGAATGGCAATTATCCTATGATGGGAGAAAAAAAGAACCTATTACCTTACCTGTAAAATTTCCATTATTATTAGCACAAGGGGTTGAAGGAATTGCTGTAGGTCTAGCAACTAAAATTTTACCACATAATTTCTGTGAATTAATATTAGCCTCCATTGATTATTTAAAAGGGAAGAAATTTGAATTATTTCCTGATTTTCAAACGGGAGGTATGTTGGATGTTTCCAATTATAACGATGGCTTAAGAGGAGGAAAAATCCGTGTTAGAGCAAAAATTGAGGAATTAGACAAGAAGACCCTCATTATTAAGGATATTCCATTTGGTACAACTACTTCTTCTTTAATTGAATCAATCATTAAATCGAATGATTCTGGAAAAATTAAAATTAAAAAGGTAATTGATAATACGGCAAAGGATGTAGAAATTTTAATTCAATTGGCTCCTGGGATGTCACCAGATGTGACGATAGATGCCTTGTATGCTTTTACTGATTGTGAGGTGTCGATTTCACCAAATGCTTGCGTCATCATTGATGAGAAGCCTAGATTCATGGGAGTGAGTCAAATTTTGAAAAAAAATACTGACCAAACAGTCGATTTATTAAGAAGGGAATTAGAAATTCGGAAAGGTGAATTAATGGAGAAATTATTATTTTCTTCATTGGAAAAAATATTCATTGAAAATAGGATTTATAGAAATATTGAAGAATGCGAAACCTTTGAATTAGTAATTGAAACAGTTGATAAAGGCCTAGAACCCTTCAAAAAAGATTTTTATAGAGAAATTCTAGAAGAAGATATATTAAGATTATTAGAAATTCGAATTAAAAGAATATCCAAATATGATTCATTTAAGGCTGATGAAGCCATGAAACGTTTGGAGGAAGAATTAGCAGAGGTTGAATATAATTTGGCTAACCTAATCGAATATGCTATTAAATTCTTCCAAAACTTATTGGAAAAATACGGTAAAGGAAAGGAAAGGAAATCTGAAATTCAGAATTTCAATACAATTTCTGCCAATATTGTAGCCGCAGCTAATCAAAAACTATATGTAAATAGAGAAGATGGATTTGTGGGTTACGGTTTGAAAAAAGATGAGTATGTAATGGATTGTTCTGATATAGATGATATCATCGTATTTAGACAAGATGGTACATGTTTAGTTACAAAAATTCAGGATAAGGTCTTTGTTGGTAAAGATATTTTATATTGTTCTGTATTTAAAAAGAATGATGATAGAAAAATTTATAACGTTGCCTATTTAGATGGATCTAAGGGAAATACCTATGTAAAAAGATTTAAGGTGACATCCATTACCAGAGATAGAGAATATAGAATCACTACCAATAATAATAAATCTAAGATTACCTATTTTTCAGCCAATGAAAATGGTGAGGCCGAAATCATTCAAATAAATCTTACAGCCTCTTGTAAGGCTAAAAACAAACAATTTGAATATGACTTTTCCGAATTGGCAATAAAAGGCCGTGATTCACTTGGAAATTTATTGACAAAATATCCCGTTAGGAAAATTGTCATGAAATCTGCTGGAGTTTCTACATTAGGTGGTGTGGATATTTGGTATGATCCAACAATTGGTCGATTAAATAGAGATGAGCATGGCGATTATATAGGAAATTTTGAGCCAAATGATTCTATTTTAGTAATTTATAAAAAGGGTGAATATGAATTAACAAATTTTGAATTGACCAATCGATATGCCCAAGATTCAATCATGTTTTTAGGGAAGTATCTTCCTGAAGGGATAATAACTTCCATTTATTTTGATGGAACCACTAAATTAAACATGATTAAAAGATTCAAAATTGAAACCAGCACGATTGATAAAAAATTTGCATTTATTCCAGAACATAGGACTTCAGAGATTTTAGCTTGTTCGTATTTATTCGCACCAAAAATTGAATTTAAACATAAGCCAAAAGGTAATGCATTTGAAGAGGAATTAATTGATATTAAAGAATTAGTAGATATAAGAGGATGGAAAGCTCTAGGTAATAAGTTTAATTATAATAAACCTGCGCATTTTAAGTTTATCGGGGAGGAAGATTATCCTAATACCAAGATATTAAAAGAAAATAATGAAGAGCCAAATAATATCATTGATTCAATTGAGGAAACCGAGGAAGAGAAAGAAGGAATTATTCAAGATAATATTGAAGAAATTGAAGAAGAAATTATTCCAGATAATAATAAAGAAACGAAGGTTGAGATAGAAGAGAAAAAGGAAGAAGAAGTAAAAGCTGAAGTACCAGCAGCAGAAATTAAAAAGGAAAATCTATCAAAAAGTGAAGAGGATGATGGAATTGAATTTGTGATTAAAAATCCAAAAAATAATTCACAATTAGACCTATTTTAATG
>JBJOIA010000123.1:0-7443 GCA_046047395.1 Bacteroidota bacterium
GCATCTCCTTCCAACCATTTTCCAACAAATCGGTATTCAAACCGAAGTTTATAATTGGAGAAAGGGGTCTGGTAAAATAAATGACCATATTTATCTTTAAAAAAGTCATATTCATCATATCGTACTTGAATCATCCCATCCTCTACACGGAAGGTATGCGCATAATTATCGCCGGTTTCATAATGATGAATTTTTGGAATCCATCCAGAAAGATCTTTACCATTAAAAAGGGGTTGCCATTTTTGCGTAAATGCAGAAAAGTTGAATAAACCGATTAAAATCAAGGTTAAAATAAATTTCATAGTTTCAATGTTAAGAGAATGTTAAGTTAATAAATATCTTTTAACAGTAGGTTAATATTTTGTTAAAATCAGGATAAAATAGTTGAGATGGCTTTGGAATAATTTTGTACCATCAAAATTGAAAAAACAAAACCATGAAAAAATTATTACTATTATCCGTTTTAGGAATTTTTGTTTCGGTTTCTTCTTGTAAGAAAGATGAAACTCCGGCTCCAACCTACAATAATCCAACTGTGGTAGCTCCAACTTCAATCACAGAGACAATGGTAGGAGAAACTGGATCCGTAACATTTACAGTTTCAGTAGATTCTAAGTTAACTGCAACTTATGCAGCAACCGGAACGAATGTTACCATTACTAATCCATCAGGAGATGTAACAGGAACATCCGTAAAAATCGATTATACAGCGGGTACAACAGCAGGTGCGGCTTCTATTTCATTAAAAATTACTGATAGCCAAGGTAATACTTCAGAACAAACAGCAGTAATGAATATGACTGCAGTGCCAGCAGATCCAATCGCAAATCATGCTTTTAATATTTCCTCTGATGTAACATGGACAGCAGATTCAATTCACGTATTACGTGGAAGAATTACAGTTCTATCTGGCGCGACATTGACTATTGAGCCAGGAACAATCATTAAAGGTGATATCGGAACAGATGTTAATGCTACTTGTTTATTAATAGCAAGAGGAGGTAAAATTAATGCTACTGGAACAGCAACAAAACCTATCATTTTCACATCTATCAATGATGAATTAGGGTTAAAAGAAGTAGCAGCAGGTAATTTTGGATCACCTAATTTAGCTCCAGATGTAAATGGACAGTGGGGGGGCTTAATTATCTTAGGAAAAGCTCATATTTCAGTATCAACAGGATCAAACGAAGCTCAAATCGAGGGTATCCCAACATCTGATACAAACGGTTTATATGGGGGAACAGATGATGCAGATAATTCTGGTGTATTAAAATATGTTTCGGTTCGTCATGGTGGTACTTTAATTGGTGCTGGAAATGAAATCAATGGTATCACATTAGGTGGTGTTGGTTCAGGAACTACAATTGACCATATTGAAGTTGTAGCTAATCAAGATGATGGTATCGAATTCTTCGGTGGTATGCCAACTTTAACGAATGTAGTTATCTGGAATGCAGGTGATGATGGATTAGATACTGACCAAGCATTTAGAGGAACTATTGAAAACTTTGCAATAATTACAGCTTCTAACTCTTCATTTGAATTAGATGGTCCAGAAGGAGATTATGGTAATACTTTGACAGGTCATACATTCAACAAAGGATACGTAGTATTAGGTGCAACGCAAGATGGTCATTTCATAGATAATGATGCAAATACGATCGTAAACTTGAAAAATATTTATGGAAAGAGTTTTGCTCTAAATTCTCAAAACATCACTGAAGTATTTACTAATTACACTACGACTTATGGTGTGACATTCGAAAATATCACTTTAGATGTTGCTTCTGCAGATCTTAAAAATTATATCGATAAATATAAAGATGATGCAACTACACCGATTCCATCCACAATTGCAGCTGGAACTACTCAGTACGCAGATTTAACAGTGTTCGATGGTTGGTCTTGGACTGCATTAGCTGGTAAACTTCAATAAGAATAAAAAGATTCTATAAACACCAATCCAAACGATTGAGCTACGGTTCAATCGTTTGGTTATTTAAAAAAAAATGAAAAAACAATTAATTATCTTAATCCTTGTGTTAATCGGCACCAATATCTCTTTAGCACAAAATGGTACAATCAGAGGAAAAGTCCTTGAAGGTACAACAGGTGAAGGCGCAATTGCTGCAACCGTTCAAATTACAGGTGGAACAACCAATCTTGGAGCTTTCACAGACCTAGATGGTTCCTATACGTTCAATGTACCAGCTGGAACATACGATATTGAAGTAACTTATATCGGATTTAATAACACCAAAATTACAGGTATTGAAGTAGGTGCTGATAAAGTCATCGTTGTCCCAGACATCTCTTTAGCAGAAGCTACTACTCAGTTAAAAGAAGTTGTAGTTACAGCTAAATTATTGAAAACATCTGAGGAGGCCATTACTATTATGAAAAGGAAATCTCCTGCAATGATGGATGGAATTTCAGCTGCAAAAATGAAATTAATCGGAGATGCAACAGCTGTAGAGGCAGCAAAAAGAGTAACAGGGGTATCTATTGAAGGAGGAAAATATGTATATGTTCGTGGTTTAGGAGATAGATATTCAAAAACTACCTTAAATGGTTTAGATATTCCAGGATTAGATCCTGATAGAAATTCCTTACAAATGGATATTTTTCCAACAGCTTTGGTGGATAATATTACTGTTTCTAAAAATTTCTTACCAGATATGCCAGCAGATTTTACTGGTGGATTATTAAATATCTCTACAAAAGATTTCCCAGATAATAAAATATTTAATGTTTCCGCTTCAGTTGGATATAACCCTAGTATGCATTTCAATAATGATTACTTAGTTGGAAATAAAGGAAAATTAGACTGGTTGGGAATGGATGACGGATCCAGAGCTTTACCAGAATTGGCCTCTCAAGGAAATATTCCTACTCCAAGTGGAGGAACCCCTACTGCTGATGTAACGAATTTTGTAAATTCATTTAATCCAAATTTAGCTGCTTTAAATAAAAAGAGTTTTATGGATTATTCATTAGGATTTTCTTATGGTAATCAAATAGATTTAAACAAAGATGGAAGTAGAAGATCAAACCCTAAACTTGGATACATTTTAGCTGCATCCTATAAATTTGATCAAAAATACTATAATGATATTTTTTACGGAGAATATCAAAAGAATTTCTTACAATCCGAAACGCAATTTGTAGAAGCAAATACCGTTTCTGGTAGACTTGGAGAAGAAAATGTCTTATTAGGAACCTTAGGAGGTGTAGCTTTCAAAACGAATTTTAGTAAAATAAAATTCAATGCAATGAGATTACAAAGTGGAGAAAGTAAAGCTGGTAAATTCTTAATTAATAATAATTCAGATGCGGTAGGACAATCCGGTTATGTGGCAAGTTCAGACAATTTAGAATATAGCGAGAGAAGTGTTACCAATTATCAATTATCTGGATCTCATGTCATTGATAAAAGAAGGTGGAATATTGAATGGGCAGCAGGAAATACAATCTCCGTTGCGAATGATCCAGATATTCGTAAAACAGCTTTTACACTTACTCAGTATATCAATAAATTTAATGCAGGGGCAGGAGGAAATCCGTCTAGAATATGGAGAAATTTAAATGAAATGAATACTTCATTTAAAATCGATTTTGAAAAGAAATTCAATTATTTCAATTCAACAAATACCCTGAAATTCGGAGCTTTATATGTAACAAAAACCAGAGATTATGAAATAAAATCTGTCAATATGCAGTTTTATGGAAATCAAGTTTGGAATACAACCAATGCGAATGATGTATTAACGTCTGCAAATATTTACCCGAATGGAAATAGAATTTATTATTCCTCAGGTATTACAATTCCAAACTCAAATCAATATAATTCAACCATTAATAATTTAGGTTTCTATGTGATGAACGACATGGATTTATCTAAAAAATTAAAGGCGATTATAGGTTTAAGAGCAGAACAATATTCTCAATTCCACACAGGACGTGATCAACGTTTTGCAGCAGGAAATACGAAGGATGGTAAAAATTTGGTGAATGCTAAAGTATTGGATCAATTAAATTTATTCCCATCTGTTAATTTAATTCAAAAAATTGCTGATAAAACTAATTTAAGAGGATCTTACACTAAAACTACGGCAAGACCTTCATTCAAAGAATTATCTTTTGCTCAGATTATTGATCCAATGACTAACCGTATTTTCAATGGTAGTTTATTTGAATATGGGAATTGGAATGGAAATTTAATTCCAACCATGATTGATAATGTTGATCTTAGATGGGAGAAATTCTTTGCAGGATCTGAAATTTTATCAGTATCCGGATTTTATAAGCAATTTCAAAATCCAATTGAATTAGTTCGTATTCCAGAGCAGCAGACTTCTACAGAATATCAGCCAAGAAATGTTGGTAATGGAAAATTATATGGATTAGAATTTGAATTGAATAAATCCTTATCATTCATTTCTCCAATTCTATCCAAGTTTAATTTCAACACAAATGTTACCATAGTAAAATCTGAAATCACGATGTCTACTACGGAATATAATGCAAGAGCTAGTTTTGTAAAAGTTGGAGAGACGCTAAAGAAAACCAGACCAATGGCAGGTCAATCCCCATATATTGTAAATGCAGGTTTAAATTATGCTGATTTTGAAAAAGGATTAAATATAGGTTTATATTATAATGTAAAAGGACCAACTCTTTCTATTGTTGGATCAGGTTTATTCCCAGATATATATTCCTTGCCTTATAATAACCTAAGTTTTTCTTACAATAAATCCTTCGGAAAAGAGCAGAAGTTGAATTTAAACTTCCGTGTTGAAAATATCTTAAATGATAATATTGAAGTTGTTTATCGTGCCTATAATGCAGATGATAAATTATTCAGTATCTATCAACCTAAGAGATCATTCTCATTAGGACTTAGCTATAGATTATAAGACTTTAATTATATATTGGTGTTATAGTAAATGTCAGATGGCTTCCATCTGGCATTTCTTTTTAATATAAACCAAAAAAACGCTAAATTTACTTAGCGAAAAAGTCAAGAAAATACGGCCAATTCGGACCAGTGATATGTCCTTTTTCGTGATATCGAAAGGCGATTCTACCAACATCTACCAATTCTCCAACGGCAGGTTCTTTAGTAGTTCCCAATCCTTTATGCCAAAGAATTTTATAAGCGGGCTCCGCTTTTAGGGCTGCTAAATACATTCCATGAGGGTCTGTCCACTTATCTCCCCCATCGGTACCGATACTAATAAAGACTTTTCTTGGCGCAATTAAGGCCAAAAGACTATGAGCATCTACGGGAATATCGTTCCAGTTTTTTGGTCCACCATATTTTATAAAATTCCCAGCCATCCAGTGGTATTCACCGAAGCCCGTAAGGTTTTCTACTGTTTCGCCAAAATCTCTTCGGTGGGGTTTTAGTCCTCCTTCGCCAGAGCTTGAAATATAGGCCGCATAGAATCTAGAATCAAATGCCATAGTAACAGCAGCGGCTTTTCCAAACCGAGAATGACCCGCAATTCCAACTCTAAATTCATTAATTTCGGGCATTTCTTTAAAAAGGTCCATTGCTTTAGAGGCTCCCCAAGCCCAGGCACGTAAAGCGCCCCAATCGTTCGGTTTTCTTGGCTCACCTTTATTAACTAGGCCAATTATTCCAGAGCGTAAACCTGCGCCATTATCTGCTTGGAAGGAAGTAGGTACAATTTTTGCGGCTGCCCAACCTCTTGAGACAACTTGTTCTTCCCAGGGAGTATAGGGTGAAGGGGGCATTTTAAAACCTTCAGGCCAAATGAAAATAAATTCCATAATAAGGGGAATTTCTTTCTGTATTTTTATTGGCAAAAATACTTGAAGGTCAATATTTACAGTAATATCTGGGTATTTGCTATTATCTACTTGTCCTTGGTAGGTTCGTAATTTTGCAGGAATTTTTCCCAAGGTAATTTTTTCTTCTTTCAAAAGGACCCAATTTACTTTGGGCATAATTTCTGGAACATTACCATAGACCTCTTCATTAAAAGCATCTACGATTTCGGGTCTACGTAAATACCACCAATCGTGGGAATTTTTGATTGTATCACCATTATTTCGTACTAAAATTGGGGGATAATCTGGGAAGGGGTTGGCTTTTGTTTCGTCGTAATTTGCTGGATTAGGGCCATCTGGATTTCCGGATCTACCAGGACGAAGATTTTGAATATTCAATTGTTCCATCATGTTCTGGTGGTCCAATTGGGAAAGTCTAGCAATTTCTTTCCGGATGGAATCTTGCTCAGGACTGAGTTTGAACTGGCTTTTTGCGAGTAGGGGAGGAAGAATTAATAGGGTAAATATAGTTAAGATTTTTTTCATTCGGTTTTGGAGGTTGAATAGTATAAAAGTAAGGAATTTTAAAAATCTTAAAAAGAGTGATAAAGATAATTTTAAAATATTCTTTTAAGCAATAATTTTGAATGTAGATTAAATTATATTGAAGTTTTAAGGGCATAATAATGTTTATGTAATCTAATTCAGGATTATCAAATTTACACACTACTCCTTCAATATTTAAAAAATAAATTGAAGCCCAATCGGTGATACCAGGTCTAATTTTAAATTTCAGTTTATGTTCAATAGGTAATTTATCAACAAATTTTTGAATTTCTGGACGGGGACCAACTAAACTCATATCGCCAACTAAAACATTGAATAATTGTGGTAATTCATCTAATTTATATTTTCTTAAAACCCCTCCTAATTTCGTAATTCTAGAATCGGTAAAACCAACTGTTATTTCTCTTTTTTTATCTGCATCTAATTCCATCGTCCGAAATTTGATTTGGTAAAATTCTTTGAAATTTTTTCCAACGCGCTTTCCAAGAAATAATATTGGCCAACCAGAAGAAATAAGAATACAAAAAGAAATAAAAATTAAAAATGGAAAAAGAAAAAGTAACCCCAACAGTGATAGAGTAAAATCAAAAAATCGAATCATTTATTTAGTGGTTAGCTTTAGGTTTTTTTTGAAATTACGGGGTTGTTAACCTATTAACATTTTTTGGAATACCAACTCCATAAAATCCATATTTATTATAATCTTTTTAAAAATATTTTACTAATGCAAATTAAAAATTGAAGTCTATTTCTAAATTTCATAATAATTTTCGCCCATTAAATTTTGATAAAAATTTATCAGTTTTTTTTCTTCAATTCCCCAATTAAAAGAGTTTAAAACAGATAATTTTCCGTTCATTCCCAATTCCTCCAAATTTGGCATTTCTTTTAATTTTAAAATTCCATTTGCTATAGATTTAGGATCAGTAGGGTCAACCGATATCCCACATTGATTCAAATCTATAATTTTCTTAAATGAAGGGAAATTAGAACATATAACTGGCAACCCAGCCAACATATATTCATATAATTTATTGGGAGAAGATTGAATAAATTGAGGTTTAGGCAATAAACTTA
>JBJOIA010000124.1:0-5651 GCA_046047395.1 Bacteroidota bacterium
TATTTGAAAAAAGAATTTTCTAGTATTTTTTTTAAAAATTAAGGACTTAATTATTTTTTCTAGAGGAAATCAGTATTACCTTTAAGATAAAATATAACCTAACCATGAAAAATATCTACAAGAGATTTATCCTTCTTACAGATAGGTTAAAGCCATTGATACTTTTTATCGTTCGTTTAGTTTTAGCCTTCGGATTTTATCAACCAGCTAAAAATAAATGGGCAGATATAGAAGGTGTAGGAGATTGGTTTTTTAATTTGGGAATACCAGCGCCCTATTTTCAAGCATATTTAATTGCTTGCACTGAAACCTTAGGTATTGTATTTTTAACTTTAGGTTTATTTGTTCGTTTAATAAGTATTCCACTAATTTTTGCAATGGTCGTAGCGATTTTTACCGTTCATGTAGAAAAGGGTTTTTCAGCGGCAAATAATGGGATTGAAATTCCACTTTATTATATTGTATTATTATTAATTTTGATGACAAGAGGTGCAGGAAAAATTTCTGCAGATTATTTCATCAACAAAAAAATGTTAAAATCATGAAATTTAATCGCCTAATTACCCTTATTTTAATCATTCAAATAGTTTTTTATTCTTGTAATCCTAAATCTGATGATCCAAAGCCTGATCCTAACAACGAGGAAATAGTTTTTAATCCCACAGAAGAAGGGGGACTGGTGAGTTATGAAAAAATAACAGATGTTACAGCTTCATCTATTCAAGGAACCGTAAGTTTAGCAAGTGTATTAGGTTTTGAATTGAATACCTCCGTTGTGAAATATCCTGTGGATGTGTATAAGATTGAATATATGATGACTTATAAGGGTAGCCTTACTAAAGCAAGTGGTTTATTGGCTGTACCGAATATTTCAACTTCACTTAATATTCCTGCATTTAGTTTTCAGCATGGTACAATTTTATTAAAATCAGAGGCCCCAAGTCTTGATCTGGCTAATACATTATTACCATTAGAATTATATTTGCCAGCTTCTTTAGGGATGATGGCTGTAGTGCCGGATTATATAGGTTTTGGTAGTTCTTCTTCTATATATCATCCCTATTATGTAAAAGAACCTGCAGCTTTGTCTATAGTGGATTTATTGAAAGCTGCCAAAAATTTTGTCAATCAGAAATATAAAAATCTTACGATTAATCAAAAGGCATATTTAGTTGGATATTCTCAAGGTGGATATACTACCTTGGCAGCCCATCAATATTTAACGCAAAATCCCGCAGCCAGTACTTTTACAGAATTCACATCCTATGCTGCCTCAGGAGGCTATGATTTGCCTTTGATGCAGGAAATTATTTCCAAAAGAACTAATTATGATCAACCCTATTATTTAGGTTATATTTTAAAAGCTTATCAAACACATTATGGAATAAGTTCTCCTACTTGGGCAGATGTCATTAAGGCGCCTTATAATACTCAAATAGAAGCCTTGATGGATGGGACAAAATCTGGGACAGAAGTTAATGCTGCCTTGACAACTACGGTAGCCAATTTATTTACGCAGAATTTTTTAACCAATTATTCAACGGATGCAGTATTTGCTAATTTAAGAAATAAATTAAATGAAAATAGTTTAAATAAAGTACCAAGTTCTCGTCCATTATTCCTTTATCATGGTACCGGAGATACTTGGGTATTCCCGGAAACGAGTAAAAGTACCTATGATTCTTTAATGACAAAAGGTTCCACAAATATTTCGTATATTGAGGTTAATGGAAATCATTCGAGTGGTTTTATTTCCTTTGCAAATGATGTTTTTAAAAAATTGGTCAGTTCCCTTTAAAATATGCAACAAATTGTAGCAATTCGAATTCTTAACTTTAATACAATAAAAAATAAATTCAAAGCTTTCCAATGGATGGGCAGTAAATTATCGGCCCCTTGGAAAGCTTCTGGTTTAGGTTTTTCCAAACATATGGGGGTAGGAGCGGGTAATGGTTTTTCGATTATCCCTGATTTTTCAAAGTATGTATTTATTGGAGTCTTTGATTCAGAACAAGATTCTAAGGATTTTTTTTCAAAGAATCAGGAATGGTTGGAATTTAATTCCTTGGCAGAATCTTGGTTTGGTTTTGATGGAATAGCTATCAAAGGGCATGGTTTATGGAATGGGAAGAATCCATTTATCATTCAAGAAGATATAAAAAAAGAGGGAAAAGTTGCTGTAATCACACGGGCAAGTATAGATTGGAAAAAGGCACACCTTTTTTGGTTGAATGTTCCCAACTCCTCTAGACATTTAGAGAAGAATAAAGACCTAATATTTGCTAAAGGAGTTGGGGAAATGCCTATTGTGGAACAGGCAACATTGAGTATCTGGAAGAATCATGAGGCTTTGGAAAATTTCGCTTATCGCTCAAATAGCCATCGTCCCATGATTCAAAAAACCCGTAAAATCAAATGGTATAAAGAAGAATTATTTATCCGTTTGCGGGTTGTGAAGGAATATTTTATCGAATAGCTTCTGCTCCTCGAACTCCATTTCGAATTCTAATAGCATCTTCTACGTTATAGACAAAAATCTTACCGTCTCCGGTATTACCTTCAGAAGCGTTTTTATAAATTGTATCAATACATTTTTCGAGGTTTTCATCACTTACTACGCAGATTATTAAAACCTTTGGTAATAAGATCATGGATTTCTCCGTACCTCTATATGTTCCAGAATACCCTTGTTGTAAACCTGCTCCACGTACAGGTACTGCCGTCATACAAGGAATGTCTGCTTCAGACAAAGCCTTTTGAATCTGCTTTAGTTTCGATGGCTTAACTATGGCTTCTACCTTTTTCATTTTATTTCTTTAATTAAGTATTATTCAAATTCTGTATATGCTTCCACTCCAAATTCTACTGCATCAATTCCTGCTAATTCCTCCTTATGACCTATTCTGATGCCTATGGTTTTCTTAAGAATCATAAATAGAATAAAGGTAGTAACAAAAGAAAAGGCTGCAATACTAATTACTCCAATTAATTGGGTAATAAATTGATCAGAATCTCCTGTGATAAATAATCCATTCTCAGACGCAAATAATCCTACGGCAATTGTTCCAAAAAATCCATTGATTCCATGTACTGCGATTGCTCCAACTGGATCATCCACTTTCATTTTATCAATTAAGGCAACAGCAATATCAACAATTGTTCCTGCAATAAATCCAATTATTAGGGCTGAATACGGCCCTACCACATTACATCCTGCTGTAATTGCTACTAAACCTGCTAAAACTCCATTGATTACCATCGTAATATCTACTTGCTTGTATCGTAGAAATGTATATAGAATTGTTGCAATTCCTCCCATCGCTGATGCAAGGAATGTATTTGTTGCAACCTGACCGATTAATTCCCATTTGCCAACTGCAGCTAATGTTGAACCAGGATTGAAACCAAACCATCCAAACCATAAAATAAATGCTCCAACTGCTGCTAGCGTAAGATTATGTCCGGGTATTGCATTGGACGAACCATCTTCATTGTACTTGCCATAACGAGGTCCTAATACAATACATGCTGCAAGAGCTGCAAATCCGCCCATGGCATGAACAGCCGCTGAACCTGCGAAATCATTAAAGCCTCTTTGGGCTAACCAACCATCTGGATTCCAAACCCAATTGGCTGCAACTGGATAAAGTACTGCACAAAAAACGAAAACATAAGCAGCATATGCCCACATTTTCATTCTTTCCGCCACACCTCCTGATACAATTGAAATAGCAGCTACCGCAAATCCCATTTGTATAAACCAGAATAAATTATTTGAAACTGTTAATCCTAAACCTAAATCATGATCTGGTATTCCTGTTTCAAAAGCAATCCATCCATTCGACTTACCATAGGCAACCCCAAAACCAACAAGGAAAAAAGCAATTCCTCCAAACATGATGTCGATCATTACTTTTGCAATAATAGCAATTGCATTCTTGGAACGAATAAATCCAGCTTCTAAAAGAGCAAATCCTCCTTCCATTTGGAAAATTAATGCAGCACATAATGCTACCCAAACCGTGTCAATTGCACTGATTAGTTCAGCTTGCTGATTTGCAAGCTCAGTTGTTTCAATCATTGTTTTAAAATTAAGTATAATAAATGCTGCAACAAAGATAGGAACATTTTCTTATTCAGAAAATTTTTATAACTTAAATTCTTAAACCAAATTTTAAGAAATGAAGAAGAAAATCTTACTTTTATTACTGATTCTAGGTAGTTTTCCTAGTTTTTCACAGAATTCATCCTTAATTCCAGTCCCTGTAAAAAAGCAGGATAAAATGGGAGAATTTCATGTGCCAAAAACTTGGGTTATTGATTCTCCTCAAAGCCGAACTTTTCAAAAAACAAACCAGGATTTAAAAGAATTTCTAGAAAAAAATACCTATTCTTCTGTACAGTTTCAGGGTAATGCTAATTTAATTCTATCCATAAATTCTGAGATGAAAAATCCTGAAGCCTATGAATTGATTGTTTCAACAGATAAAATTCAAATTAATGCATCAACTGAAAAGGGTTTATTTTATGGTATTCAAACCCTTTATCAATTATTGCCGCCTCAATATGAGTCTAATAATTCCTTTTATGATACTTCAATAAAAATTAAAAACACTGAAATTGAAGATTATCCACGTTTTGAATGGAGAGGTATGATGTTGGATGTTGCGCGTCATTTTTTTACAGTTGAGCAAGTAAAAGATTTTATCGATGAAATTGCAAGATTAAAATATAATAAACTTCATTGGCATTTGACGGACGACGAGGGGTGGAGAGTGGAAATAAAATCTTATCCAAATTTAACCCAAAAAGGTGCTTTCAATGTATTTAAAATTGGTCAATTTACTACCTTTTCAGATCCTAAGCCGAATGAACCTCGTAATTTTGGGGGTTATTATACCCAAGATCAAATTAAAGAGGTTGTCGCATATGCCCAGTCGAAATTTGTTGAAATTATTCCAGAAATCGATGTTCCTGGTCATTCCATGGCTGCTGTTGCTTCCTACCCTGAATTATCTTGTACAATAGGTGCAGATAAATATGAAGTAATTTCCGGTGAAGTGTTTATCGATTGGTCTACTGGTCATCCGAGAGCCCTAAAAGATAATACCCTTTGTCCTGCTAATCCTAAGGTCTATGAATTTCTAGATAAAGTAATTGGTGAATTAGCTGAACTTTTCCCTAGCCAATATATTCATACAGGTGGAGATGAATGTCCTAAAAATTATTGGGAAAAGAATCCTCAAATTCTTGCCATGATGAAAAAGGAAAATTTAAAAAATCCTCAAGAGGTTCAAGCCTTTTTTACTCGTAAACTACAAAAAATCGTTTCTTCAAAAGGAAAGAAAATGATGGGCTGGGATGAAATTTTAGAAGGAGGCGGTTTGCCTAAAGATGTTGCCGTAATGTCTTGGAGGGGAATAAAAGGGGGTATTGAAGCTTCAAATAATGGACATAAAGTGGTGATGTCACCCAATAATCATGTATATGTGGATTTAATGCAAGGTTCAAAATATATTGAACCGCCGGTTTATAATACGGTACGTTTAAAAGATTCTTATGCTTTTAATCCTGTTCCGGAAGGGGTTGCTGCTGAAAATGTAATGGGTGGACAAGCCAATCTTTGGTCCGAACAATTATTTAATTATCGT
>JBJOIA010000125.1:0-5574 GCA_046047395.1 Bacteroidota bacterium
ATTCCAACACTAATTTTAAAATTTTCGAGAGGAAACAATTGGAATTCAAGTTTTAAAAATTTCCTTCTTTTTTTAGGCTTCTTAATATTGAATTTCCTCCTTTCTTTCGCTATTGAATTAAATTGGATCGATTCTTTTCTTCATATTCCTCTCATTCTAATTTATTTGATTAATACTATTGCTTTTCTATTTATCATTAATAAATACCTTGAAAATCCGCAAAAATTAATTTGGTGGGGACTAAATTTCATACAAATTGGATGGATTATTTTTCAAATTTTATTCCAAAATGATTCAGGTCTAAAGGGTTTCTTATTATGGAATAACATGAGCATTCTAGTGGGCTCTTTATTGTTTATCCCTTTTCTTTATTCAAATTTTCATCATTTATTTGAAAAAAACCTTCCCTTTTATCGAGTCATTTTAAAAGCTAAGACACTTTCTCCTTCTATTATTTGGATTGGTGGTTTTTTATTGTTAATCACCTGGAATTTTGGAATTTCAAATAGGATTTGGCATTTATTCAAATCGGGAGTTTTTAATCATCAAGGTTTATGGGAATATCATATCGGCAAAAATGACCTAGCTAAAATTTCATTTGAAAATGGATTTTTAAATTCCAGAAAAAATATTTTTAGTAATTCCCATTTGGCAAAAATCTCCTTGGAAGAAAATAATTTCAATGAAGCAGAAGTTTTTATTGCGAATTCAATGAATACCTCCAAATCACCTGAATTAGGATTATTACTTTCTCAATTCTATTTGGAAGCAAATCAACCCTTCGAATCATTATTTCTTTTAAAAAAATTGAATAATACCTTCAGAAACAATATTCAAATTAATAATCAAATTGCCACTACATTTGAAAATTTAAATTTTTATGATTCATCAAAAATATTCCTAGAATTGAATTTTCAATTAGATCCCGAAAATAATCTTATCCAAACAAATTATCTTGGAAGCCTTATTCATCAGTTTGAATGGCAAAATGATAAAATTGAAAAAATAAAAACCATCCCTTTAAATTCAAATTGGGGAGTTTTAGCAAATCAACTAATTCTTAGTAAAATTTACCCCGAACTTCCTAAAACTAATTTCAATTTGAATTTTCAGCCAAGTTTAAATACCGATAATTTTGCCTATTTAAATAATTCAATTTTAGCCGAAACAACCAAAAATTACGAATTACCTTTAAATGAATGGATGAAAAACCAAGATTGGCAAAATCTCTATCCAGAAACAAAATTATTAAATATTATTTACGATTTTCAATCGGGAAAACGATTAAATTCTTATAAAAATTTGGTTAACCTTATTTCACAATCACAAGAAAGCCAGATAGAGAACCTTTCCAAACTCTTAGATAACTTTAGAAACATCCTATTCAATGAAAATCTAAACTCCATTGAAATAAATCAAAATAATGTTTTAACCATCTTAAATAAGCACCCTTTTAATCTTAATTTTTTATTGAAAGCCCGAAACCTTTTAAATAATTCAAATCAACAAAATATTGCCTATAATTTCTGCTTTGATGCTTCTAACCTTAATCCCCAATCTGCTGAATTATTAATACCCTATATTCTTCAAGCTTATTATATAGGAGAAATAAATTATGCCGAAACTTCTATAGAAAAACTTAAAACCTTAAATCCTAAACTTTTTGAAGATTATAAAGAGGAATTTTCAAAAGAAAAATCAAAATTATTGGCAAGAAGAAAATTCTAAGTACTTGGTAATTTGAATTTTAAATCCTAATTTTGCAGTGATAATTGTCGGAGCAAATGGTTCTTTCGCCAATTATAAACTAAACGAACCAATTCTTATGAATCAAAAAATTAGAATCAAGCTTAAATCTTTTGACCATTCATTGGTTGATAAGTCTGCTGAGAAAATTGTTAAAGCAGTAAAAGCTACAGGAGCTGTAGTATCAGGCCCTATCCCTCTTCCAACAAAAATTGAGAAATTCACGGTTTTACGTTCACCACACGTGAACAAGAAATCAAGAGAACAATTCCAATTATGTACTTACAAAAGACTAATTGACATTTTCTCTTCTTCAGCAAAAACTGTTGATGCCTTAATGAAATTGGAATTACCTTCAGGGGTAGACGTTGAAATTAAAGTATAGTTTCTTCTAATCTATAAACTATGAGTTTTGAATTTTTATTTAAAACTCATAGTTTATTATTGAAATTTATTTTTTGGGTCTTTTCGGAACTATACCCAATAAAAATCCATAAGGCTTAAGTTCAGGAACATAATCAAAGACCACTTTTAACATTGCCGTAAAAGGTAGAGCTAAAATTAAGCCAGGAATTCCCCACACAATCTCTCCAATCGTTAAAGCTAATATTGCTAAAAGAGGATTTATACTTACCCGTGAGCCAACCACCATGGGAGTAACAAAATTTGCTTCAATAAATTGTACAGCAGCAACCCAAATAATTACACCAAACATACTACTCGGCCCGGATTCAACTAAACTTAAAACTATTGGGCCTAGCGCAGCCAACCAAATTCCAACATAAGGAATCAACAATAATAATCCAGTTAATATTCCAAAAAATAAATAGAAATCTACTCCCAATAACCAAAAACCAAAGGTATTTAAGATAGCTGCAAATATCATGACCGATGCTAATCCTAATAAATAACCCTGAGCGACCTTGGCTGTTTTCCCCAAAATATCATGAATTTGATCAGTGCCAGCTTTAGGAAATAATTTAGATAAAAATTCGGCAATAAAATCTCTATAATACAATAAAAAGAAAATAAATATTGGCGTTAAAATAACAGAAGTAATGGTTCTTAAGGCTGTTCCAAAGGTCTCCGACAAAATAGAACCCGAACTTTTTATTACATCAACTGTGGAATTTGACAATTGTAATGCCTGATTCTGTTCAGGAATTCGCAATTTGTCGGATAAATATTTCTGACCCTCTTGAAGTATTACATTAAATTTTTCAACAAACAACGGCCATTTGGAACTTAATTGATCTAATTGGTTAATCATTATAAAAATGATTAAAAAGAAAAACGTCAATGCTAATAAAATACCAATAATTATTCCTAAAGAACGGGGTAAACCCCAATTTTCAAATTTCACACATAAGGGGAATAATAATAAAGATAGAATTAAAGCAAATCCTAATAGAATAAATAAATCTTTAAACCAATACAGTCCCAATAGAATTAAACTAATGGAAATTAAGCCAGCGGCAAGGCGAATTACAAAATGATTTTCAGTTTCCATAGTTTAAATTTGACAATTAATTTAAAAATTAACAATTTGTTAATATTATAAATCTTAAATTTATATCGTCAAATTAGTCAAAAAATATGAATTCGAGTAAAAATAATAATCGAATTTTAATTGTAGACGACGATCAAGATATCGTCGAATTACTGGAATACAATCTTTCAAAAGAAAATTATATTCTGGAAAAAGCCTATGATGGTAAGGAGGCCGTAAAAATTGCAAAAAGTTTTAAGCCAAATCTTATCATTATGGACGTGATGATGCCTAATATGGATGGAATAGAAGCATCAAGGATATTAAAGGAAGATCCAGACACTCAATCTGCTCTAATTTTATTCCTTACTGCACGTGGTGAGGAATTTACAGAAATAGCAGCCTTTGAAGCCGGGGCCTATGATTATCTTATAAAACCCATCAAGCCGAGAGCTTTAATGTCTAGAATTGCTGCGATCCTTGCAAGAAAATATGACACGTCTATTGAAACCCAAGAAGAGTTAATTGAAATTGGAGATATCGTAATTGACCGAGTAAAATATTTAGCAACTTATAAAGGAAAACCTTTAACTCTTCCTAAAAAAGAATTTGAATTACTGTCCCACTTTGCAAAAAATCCAAATAAAGTTTTTAATCGCGATGAACTTTTAGAAAAAGTTTGGGGTTCGGATGTCTATGTTGTTGAAAGAACAGTTGATGTTCATATTAGAAAATTAAGAGAAAAAATTCCAGAATATTATATCAAAACCTTAAAAGGAATTGGATATCTATTTTCTGTCGAAAAAAACTAATTCTTTTTCATTTACGCATTTCTTTGTGCAAATTTGCATTGCAAATGAAAAGACTTCTATTATCCCTTAATTTCTTATTCATACCTATTCTTTTTTTCGGACAATTTCCTAAAAAAGAATTACGAGGAGTATGGATTGCAACCGTAAAAAATATAGATTGGCCCTCTGATTCCAATTTATCTTCAGAAGAAAAAATTAAAGAATTAAAAGATTTAATTAATTACCTTGATGAATCTGGATTTAATTCTATTTTTTTTCAAGTAAGAACAGAATCCGATGCATTCTATGAAAAAACCACCGAACCTTGGTCTTCCTATTTAACTGGAACACAAGGTAAGGCTCCTAAACCTTTTTTCGATCCATTAAAAATATTAATTGAAGAAGCCCATAAAAAAGGCATAGAGGTTCATGCTTGGTTTAACCTAAATAGAGGAGTTTTTTCAAATAAAACCACCATTTCAACGAATCATATTATCCGAAAACACCCTGAATGGTTCATTAACTTTTCCGGACAAAAGCTTTATAATTTTGGGCTACCGCAGGTTAGAGAATATTTATCCAATATCATGGTTGATATTGCTAAAAACTATGAAGTGGATGGTGTTCATCTAGACGACTACTTTTATCCTTATCCTAAAAAAGGTGTAGAATTTCCAGATTATCAAACATATATTAAATACCGTAAAGGGAAGGAAAGTCTAGCAAATTGGAGAAGAAATAATATTGATGAAATCATTAAAAAAATCAGTTTCGACTTAAAAGAAACATGTCCAAAAGTAAAATTTGGAATTTCCCCTTTTGGAATCTGGCAGCATAAGAAAAATGATCCTATGGGATCTGAAACAACTAATGGCTTACAATCTTATAATGATTTATTTGCAGATACTCGCTCTTGGCTGGAGAAAGGTTGGATAGATTATTTGGCCCCTCAAATTTATTGGGACACTAAACATGCTGTTGCTCCTTATGAATTATTGGCAGAATGGTGGACAAAAAATCATTTTAATAGACATATTTATATTGGAATGGGCATTTACCATATAGAAGATAATTGGAATCTTGCTGAAGTAAAAAAGCAAATGGCAATTGCAGATAACCTTGAAAATAATTTTGGTAAAATTTTATTTAGCTCCCATATTCTTCAAAATAATTATGAAAAAATTGGCGATTATATAAAAAATGACGCTTTTAAGAATAAAGCTTTAGTGCCTCCTATGCCATGGAAAGATTCAATTCCACCATTGGCTCCTGAAAATTTACGATATGCTTGGACTGATAATCAATTAGAATTGAATTGGGATTTA
The DNA here is from genome assembly GCA_046047395.1 of Bacteroidota bacterium. Taxonomy (GTDB): domain Bacteria; phylum Bacteroidota; class Bacteroidia; order Cytophagales; family Spirosomataceae; genus CAZVFE01. Next base: position 5,352 of record JBJOIA010000125.1, read on the forward strand.
TCCCCTAAATCTGCGGATAGTGAAAGTCCTAAATTTTATGTAGTATATGAATCAATTAAAAATTTAGAAAAACAATCCGAATATAAAATAGTTAGGGTTGTAAATACGAATAAATATACTTTCCCGAAAAATTACCAATTTTATGGAAAGTCTTATTTTGTTACAAGTTTAGACTTTACAGACAATGAGTCTTCTCCTTCTAATAAAGTTGAAATAGAATAAA
>JBJOIA010000126.1:0-4749 GCA_046047395.1 Bacteroidota bacterium
TTTGATAGTTGTTCACGAAGGATCGCTGATACCTCATCCGGTCTAACTGATGCCATATTTTAAAAATTATAATTTATAGTGCTGTAAAAAATATTTTTTCGGGTGCAAAAATAGACATGAAATTTGAATATTCCTAACTTAATTTTTGTTAATATATTCTTTTGCCTAATAAAATTTATTAATTTGCGTTTCTTAATTAAATTCAATTTTTATATGAAAAACAAAACAACAAAAATCCTAACCCTGTCTGCTGGTTTAATGATATCTGCTGGCTTATCCGGACAATCCAATTTGTCCAATTCAAATTTATCAAATCAAAAAGATTCATTATCCTATTCATTCGGTGTTTTAATGGGTTCTAATTTTGTTCAACAAGGCGTTGAATTAAATCCTAATCTAGTCTCAAAAGGCTTATTAGATGCTCTTGGTAATAAAACTCCTTTATTAGAACCGGAGAAATGTCAGGAAATTGTCTCTAATTTCTTTGAACAATTACAAAGGCAAGCTCAAGCTGCAAATGAAGCGGTTGCCCAAGAAAATAAAATGAAAGGAGAAAAATTCCTAGAAGAAAATAAAACCAAAGAAGGTGTAAAAGTAACCTCCTCTGGACTACAATATAAAATTTTACAAGAAGGCAATGACCAAAAACCAACTGCAGATAGTACGGTTTCTGTCCATTACCGCGGTACCTTATTGGATGGTACAGAATTCGATTCTTCCTTCAAAAGAGGTGAACCGGTTAAATTTAAACTTTCACAAGTGATTCCAGGTTGGACGGAAGGTGTGCAATTGATGGGAATTGGCGCAAAATACATTTTTTACGTACCTTCGAATTTAGCTTATGCTGAAAGAGGTGCTGGAAACGTTATCCCTTCAAATGCTACTTTAATTTTTGAAGTCGAACTTTTAGATATTGAAAAATAATTATGAAAAAATATATCCCATTATTATTGCCCTTGAGTTTTTTTATTGCGGCGTTTATTCATGCTGAAGGAAATCAGGAAAATGCTGCTTCACAAAAATTCCCTTTTGCTACAGAAGATTTACAACCGAATCTCGATCAAGCAAAAGTAGAAAATTTAATTGTGGGATTATTAACAAATTATCACTACAAGAAAGTGGATCTAAACGATTCACTTTCCTCAGTGATTTTTGATAATCTTTTGGATGATTTCGATCCAAATAAAACTTTTTACATTCAATCCGATATCGATGAATTTGAAAATTATCGATATAAAGTTGACGATTTTTTGAAATTAGGAGATTTATCTCTTCCTTATTATATGTACAATCGATTCCATAATCGATCAGAGGAAAGGTTTAATTATATCAAAACCCAGCTTACCCAAATGCCAGATTTCTCAATTGATGAATCTTATTCACCCGATAGAGAGGAAGCTCCCTATGCGAAATCAACGGAGGAATTAGATGATTTCTGGAGAAAAGAACTAAAAAGAATTTTGTTGGATGAAAAGATATCTGGATTAGCAGATTCTACCATCCTTAAAAATATTACCAATAGATATAATAGAACTGAAAAATACTTAAATAAAACCAATTCAGATGATGTATTTCAAATGGTGATGAATGCATTTACCAATGCCATTGATCCTCATACGAATTATATGAATCCAAAAAATGCGAATGAATTTAATAAGGATATGTCCCAGGCTTTTGATGGTATCGGGGCTTCACTTCGTTTAGAAGGAGATTATATCACAATTAAAGAATTAATTCCGGGTGGTCCTGCCTTTAGAGGTGGGGAATTAAAACCAGAAGATCGCATCGTGGGTGTTGCACAAGGTGAGAATGGAGAATATGTAGATGTAGTAGGCTGGTTTACAGATGATGTCGTTCAAATTATTCGTGGAGAAAGAGGATCCTTGGTTCGTCTAAAAATACTTCCAGCAAAAGTTGCCCCTGGAACACTTCCTCATGAAGTGAAAATTATTCGTGAAAAAATTAAAATAGAAGAACAAACAGCAAAATCTGATATTTTAGAATTTAAGGATGAAAATGGTAGTCATCAAATCGGAGTAATTACCTTGCCCATGTTTTACAGAGATTTTGATGCCGCTAGAAAAGATGAAAAAGACTTCAATTCTACCACAAAAGATGTTGAAAAATACCTAAATGAATACAAAGAAAAAGGTGTGGATGGAGTTATTATCGATTTGAGAAATAATGGAGGAGGTTCCTTGACTGAGGCTATTGAATTAACTGGTTTATTTATTCCCCATGGTCCTGTTGTTCAAAGAAAACAATCTGATGGGAATATTTCTGCCGAATATGATCGAGATCAAAGGGTAGTCTATTCTGGCCCATTAGCGGTGCTGACAAACGGTTTCTCAGCATCAGCATCTGAAATTTTTGCTGGAGCGATTCAAGATTATAAAAGAGGAATTATTGTGGGGGGACAAACTTATGGAAAGGGGACAGTACAATCTGTGGTAAATCTTGATAATTATATTAAATCATCAAAATCTTCAGGAATTTTAAAATTGACGCTTGAAAAATTCTATCGGGTAACAGGGAGTTCAACCCAAAGAAAGGGAGTGATGCCTGATTTTAAAATGCCTTCTTCTTATTCTGCTGAAGAATTTGGCGAAGATTCTCAAAAATCTGCCCTTCCATGGGATCAAATTCCAAGTTCCAATTTTACCCCAACTAATACAATCAATAAAGAAATTATGACATCCTTGTCAAATCAATTTAAAAAGGATTTGATGAATGATGAGAAAATTTTAGAATTGAAGGATGAAATTGAGAAATGGAAGGAAAGAAGAGCCAAAAATTTAGTCTCCCTAAATTATGAGGTTAGAAAAAAAGAAATAGAGGAACAGAAAAATGATTCAGACTTAAACGAGGAGGAAAAAGCTGAAAAAGAAGCGGATAAAAAATTAGATGAAAAAGCTCTTGCTCATAAACGCCTTTCTGAGGATATTTTTATTATTGAGTCTCAAAGATTATTATCAGAATGGATTAATATTTCAAAGGAAGAAAAATTAGTCATAAGTAAATAATTTAAAGGGATTTCCCTAAAAGAATTTAGATTAAAGTAATTGTTGTTAAATATTTGATAATGCGAATTTCAAAAGAAATAAAAAATAAAATAATTGAAATCGGAAATTGGATGTTTGAACAACAATCGAAAATTCAATCTGATCAAATAATTTTGAAAGGAAAAAATGATTTAGTTTCTTATGTTGACAGAGAATCTGAAAAGAAATTGAAAATCATTTTAAACCAGGCATTTCCAGAGGCAGAAATAATAGGAGAGGAAACTAATACCGGTTTTGATCATATTGATAATGGGTATTATTGGGTCGTTGATCCCTTGGATGGTACAACTAATTTTTTACATCATCTTCCGATTTATGCAATTTCAATAGGTTTAGTGAAGGATAAACAACCGATATTAGGGATTATTTATGATCCCTCAAGAAAAGAATTTTTTTATGCTGAAAAAGGGAAAGGTGCTTTTTTAAATGATGAAAGAATTCATACCTCCAATGAATCTTCCATTTCCAATTCCTTATTTGCTACTGGATTTCCTTATTATGATTTTAAAGATTTAGATAAGTATATTGAATTTCTTAAACATCTTATGAAAAATTCCCATGGCTTAAGAAGAATGGGAGCCGCGGCAATTGATTTGGCTTGGGTTGCAGCAGGAAGATTCGAAGGTTTTTTTGAATTCAACCTTAAACCTTGGGATGTTTGCGCCGGTAAAATATTGGTTGAAGAAGCAGGGGGAAAAGTTACGAACTTTTCTGGGAAAGAGGATGTTGTATTTAAAGGAGAAATCATTGCAGCCGGTAAAGTTTTCCCTGATTTTTTAAAAGATTTGCAAAAATTTTGGTAAGTTCGCTGAATTATGGAGCAATTAATAATTTTTTCTGTATTTACTATTTCTGTGATCTATCTAGGTTCAATAGTCTATAAAAGTTTTTTTGGAAAAAACGCAGGACAATGTGCAAAGGGATGTGGAGGTGCATGTTCTAATATTAATCATAAAATTACAGAAAACTCCTAATGTCTAAAGAAAGCGGTAAAATTGTTGATTGGCAAATATTTAAACGAATTTATGGATTTCTAGGTCCCTATAAATTGCGTTTCTGGTCTTTAGTTTCCCTTATTCTTTTAGTTGCCTGTATTGCCCCGCTTAATCCCCTTTTAATTCGCTATACAATAGATAATTATATCAAAGTAGATCAATTAGATAATCTTAGAAATATGTTTATTCTAATGATTTTCGCTCTAATTATTCAGACTTTATTTAATTTTCTGACATCCTACATGGCAGGTACACTCGGACAACAAGTTATTAAGGATATTCGTGTAAAACTTTATAATAAACTTGTTCGATTAAAACTTTCCTTTTTTGACCATACCCCTATAGGGACTTTGGTAACCCGTACTGTTTCAGATATTGAAACCTTGAATGAAGTTTTTTCACAAGGACTTGCCTCAATTGCAGGAGATATACTTCAATTGATTATCATTATTGTGGTCATGTTTTACACTGATTGGCGTTTGACCCTGATTATTTTGGCAACTATACCCTTCATGGTATTTTCAACCTATGTATTTAAAGAAAGTATCAAAAAATCTTTTAATGAGGTTAGGACGGCCGTTGCAAATTTAAATGCATTTACCCAAGAACATATCACAGGAATGATGATTGTTCAATTATTTAATTCAGAAAAAAGAGAATATCAACGATTCAAGGCAATCAACGATAATCAT
>JBJOIA010000127.1:0-3787 GCA_046047395.1 Bacteroidota bacterium
CAAGAAATAAAGGCTAGAAAAGGCAAAGTTATCGCCATCATTAATGTGGATGACCAAACAATTCCTTCTATGGCAGATCACATCATGACTGTCCCAGAAACAGAAGATATTCTTAGTCCCATATTAAATGTCGTACCCACGCAATTACTTTCCTATTATATTGGTGTGAATAGAAATATTGATGTAGACAAACCCAGAAATCTCGCAAAGTCAGTTACGGTGGAATAGCTAATTCTTCTTCCTCAACCCTTCCAAATAACTAACTAAATGCGCCATTTCTTCTGGTTTCATGGATAAATCAAAGCCCTCCGGCATCATCGATTCCTCCAATTGCTTGATGGTCTCCACGGCTGAGGTTTTAATATGTTGATCGCCTCCGCCCGGAAATTTCATCACAATATCCGTCTCCGTCCTGGATGCAATAATTCCATTATAAACCTCCCCCTTTTTCGTTCTGACCTCAAAACTCTCATATCCAAAGCCAATTCCCGCACTCGGTTTCAATATTGATAAATACAATCCCTCCCGAGATAATTTATCCCCGATTTCAGATAATTTCGGACCAAAATCGACCCCTACGCCGTTCACCTGATGACAAACCGCACATTGATCCACAAAAATTTTCATTCCTAATTCAGACTTACCACTCATCTTGACCAATTCTGCTACCGACGGATAATTCGTCTTTAACTCTTTGACAGTCTCTCCCAAATAGCTATTCGCTTCCATTCTAATTGCTTTTCTCCAAGCACCTTGAACAGATTCCACCACTGCTGGAATAAAATCTTTTGGAACTTTGTTGGCTCTCAATAAATCTAAAACATATTCCTCTCCTTTTCCATTATTCCCTAATCTCCTTCCTGCTTCTTTTCTTACCAGAGTACTATTTCCAGCATCCATCATCACCGCATTAATCAAACCTAAACTTGCATCACTTCCCACTCGCTTTATACCATTCAAAATCTTAATCTTGTCCTGATCATCCTCTTTTGCAAATTTTCCTTTTAAATAAGCCGCCCCTCCCTCTAAACCATAAATTACTTGTCCTACCTTTTGAGCTGAATTATCTCCTTTCAATAATATCACATATAAATTCTCTAATTCCGAATTCAATCCATATTTCGACACTAAATTCAAATACTGATCACCACTTGTCTTAGCTATTAAACTAACCAAAACCTTATGGGCCATAGGATTTTCACGGAAATAATCCGGATCCATATGATGTAAACTTAATAACTGGCTTTCCAAATCATTTTTAAAATCTTGAGAAATTAATGTCAATAATAAAGGGGTTTTCTTCTTAGATTCTACAAAATCCAAAGCTCTAAAATACCGAAGCTTCTCTGTCAATGGTTTTTTTTCTCTGATAAAGGAAAATAAATAATCTAAACTCCCCTCACCCCTAGAACGCCAAACAATATCTCTGAAATTCTTAGACTGATGGTCTTTTTGAAGGTTTTCAAATGCTGCAAACCTTGAATCCCAATTTCCATCTGCTCCAATTCCTAAGGCCTCTAAATACCAACGATCCACCCCATCGTATTGAAGGGCTAAATTTGCCCAAATTTTATCTGCATCCGGATCCGATTCGTGCCTCAGGGCAATTGCCAATTCTCTTCTTACCTGTGGATTTCCATCCTTAGACATCTCCTGAGCCAATTTATACCATTTACCAAATTTATTACGCTTCATCGCTCTTATTGCCATCATACGTATTTCATGATTACCGGATTTACTCGCCTCCTCAATGTATTTAAATGAATCGTTCATTTGATTCAATACCCAAAATGCCCTGGCTTGATGAATCGGATTTTCATCTTCTCTAAATTGTTTTTCTAAGGAAATTCTAGCTTGTGGACCCAATTCCAATAATCGTTCAAAGCCCAAATAACGTCTAGCCAAATTCGGACTATTCAAAGCATTCAATGCTCCTTCCATGGAAGACAAATCAAATTTGGGTACTGAATAAGCATTCCCCTTTGGTGCAATTCGATAAATCCTGCCCTTCACTTGATCTCCTGCCTGATGTCCTCCAACTCCAGGATCATACCAATCTGCCACAAATATTGAACCATCAGGAGCCTGAGTGACATCCGATGGTCTGAACCATTGGTCTTTCACCCCCTTTAAAATATTGGTAATTCCTGCCGTATAACCTGCACCAGCATCCTTTCTTGGATAAGACCGAACCACATTCGGACCAGCATCTGTATGAATCATTTGTCCTTGAAATTCCTTAGGCAACAAATCTCCTTCATAAACAATCATACCTGTTGGAGACCCTGCTCCAGTTTGCAATAAATTAGGAACTACTCCTGGATCATTCAAATGCCAATGTCTTTGAGGCACAGTTTCTTCCCAATTTGTTCGCTCAATATACCATCCTGCCCCTGTCATCTCATCGGTATATCCATAATTCCCATGCTCAAAAACTGCATTAATCCTAACCCCCTTATTTCCATCATCATCATTATCAGATTGCCATAATGCTCCATAAGAATCTACCGCTATTTCATAATTATTCCTAAAATTATGTCCTAAAACCTCCACATTTCTCCCATCCAAATCACAACGAAAAACCATACCCTGACGATATTTATTCGGACCAATTGGATCCCCATCCTGATCTAAAACCGGCCTTCCTTTGCCATCCAATAATTGTTTTCCTTCATTTCCAAAATTAAAATATAATTTCCCGTCTGGACCAAAACTAAAGGCATGCACCCCATGATCATGCTGCTCTCCACTCATTCCCTGAAAAAACAATTCCTTCCTGTCCATTTTATCATCCCCATCATCATCATACATTTTCCATATATACGGACTCTGAGAAACAATCACCATATTCTCTAAAACGCAAATTCCTAGAGGAGAAGCCAGCTCGGGCGACTGATAAAAAACGGTTTGCTTATCTGCTATACCATCCTTATTGGTATCCTCTAAAATTAAAATTCGATCTCCTTGTGGATTGGTTGGATTTCCGTTAATATCCGGACGATAATTATAAGCCTCTAAAACCCAAACTCTTCCTTTTGAATCAATTTCCATATTGGTTGGATTCTTCAACATGGGTTCTGTGGCAAATACGGACACTTCCAAATCTGGATGAATTTCCAAACCTTTCAAGGCCTCAGATGCATCATGAATATTGTCATTTGTATCTTTTAACTGATACATCCATTCATGTTTTATGGATTTTTGAAAACTTAATAAGAGAACAGAAGAACCAATAAAAAGGCCCAATCCAACTAGGACAATTTTTTTCATTTTTATTTCAATAGGTTTAGAATTTAAAAATACAAATAAATTTAGAATATTAGAATATTAGAATTGAAGAATCGCAATCTGGGGCAGAGGTCCTCACCTGTGACGGATTGGATATGAACTTTGAGCGGCAGGCACGCTATAATAATCAGTAGCCATGGAGATGTTTTTTTTGTTAATTTTACTCTGCAAATTTATCAATTTCCTGTTAGGAGGATAATGAAATTTGCTGTAAATTGAAGGGTGGGTGGTGGTGGCATTTTTCATTTTTAAATTTTATTATGGAAAATATTATAGTTATATTAATTGAATAATTTAAACATTAAATAACGAATGAACCTAACCCATAAAGTAAATTTTGATAATTATTATTCTTCCTTGGAAGAAGTCATACGTCATGAAAATTTAAAATGTTTATATTCCAATGATTATACCGTAAATGGAATAAATATTTTAGATTTAATTTCAATAAAATCAAATTCTCATTCAGGCACATTCTCAAAATTTCATAAAATTATTA
>JBJOIA010000128.1:0-3109 GCA_046047395.1 Bacteroidota bacterium
CAAGTATTCTATGGATTCCAGAAAAATCGAATGATACTTAAAACAGGAATGATGATAGATTCTACCCTTATTTTAGGATATTATAAACATTTAATGTTTTTACCACAGCGTTTCTTTGATACCATGCGAGTAGGTGAAATCACCTCCCGAATATCCGATGCTATCAAAATCCGAAACTTTATCAATGAAGTATCAATTGAATTAGTGGTAAATACCCTGGTGGTTATTTTCTCATTTGGATTAATGTTTAGTTTTTACTGGAAATTAGCTTTATTCTCCTTGATAATCATCCCAATTTATCTTGTGATTTACATCCTATTAAATCGCTTTTTTAAAAAAATAGAAAGAAAAATCATGGAGGAGGCAGCAGATTTGGAAACTCAATTGGTTGAATCCATCTCACATGCTAGAACAATTAAAGAATTTGGAGTAGAAGACTTTACCAATCAAAAAACAGAAACCACTTTTATTAAATTATTATTTACCCTTTATCAATCTTCTATCACCACGATTCGAACTGGAAATTTTACACAATTAATAACGAGTCTATTAACCATTCTCTTATTTTGGAAAGGCTCAGAATTTGTTATTCAACAAGAATTGACTCCCGGAGAATTATTTAGTTTTTATGCTTTAATTGGTTATTTTACAGGGCCCTTGAGTGTTTTAATTAATTCTAATAAATCCATTCAAAATGCCTTAATTGCGGCAGACCGCTTATTTGAAATTATGGATCTGGAAACAGAAAGTATTGAAAATAAAATCATCATTGAAAAAGAAGATTTAGGGATTATTCAATTTGAAAGAGTGGCCTTTGCTTACGGAACAAGAGCCGATGTATTTGAGGATTTTTCTATTGAATTTCCATTGGGAAAATTTTCTGCTTTAGTGGGAGAAAGTGGAAGTGGGAAAACCTCAATATTTGCCTTAATTCAAAATTTATATCCTATTAAATCTGGCAAAATATCAATTGGAGAATATTCAATTCAAGAAATAGATCATACCAAAATCAGAAAATTAATCTCTATTGTGCCTCAACAAGTAAATCTTTTTTCTGGATCTATTTTGGAGAATATTGCCCTTGGAGATGATAAAATGGATGTCAAAAAAATAGTGGGTCTTTGTCAGGAATTAGGAATTTCGAATTTTGTAGAACAATTACCGAATGGTTATAACACAGATATTGGAGAGAATGGGGCGCTTCTATCAGGGGGACAAAAACAGCGGATAGCCTTGGCTAGAGCGCTTTATAGAGATCCAGAGATCCTTTTATTGGATGAGGCAACTTCTTCTTTGGATACAGATTCCGAGAAGTTGATTCAAAATTATTTAATGGATTGGGTGAGACAAGGAAAAACGATAATTTGTATTGCACATAGATTGAGTACTATTAAATCAGCAGATTTAATTTATGTAATGGAAAAAGGAAAAGTTGTTGAATCAGGTAAGCACCAAGGCTTAATAGATTTAAAGGGGAATTATTTTAATCTATGGAATAAACAAATTATTTAATGGTAACAGCAATTTTTCCTTTTGATAAACTAACGGAAATAAATTCTGAAAAAGTGGTAGAAAGTTCATATCCAACATAATCAGCATGAATAGGGAATTTAGCAAAATTCCTATTCACAAGAAATGCAGATTGAATTTTCTTTACAGGAAGAGATAATAAAGGAGCCAAACTACATGAAAAAGTTCTACCCGTATTAAGAACATCATCTACAACAATAATAACTTTATTCTGAAAAATGGAAGAATCTTGATCGAATTTTACAGGAGATTTATAGGGATTTTCTTTGTCTAGGTCAATCTTTACCAAATTGGTTTTAATTTTTGAAATGGCTTCTAAATTTTCTGCTAATAATTTAGCTAGGGAATATCCTTCGCCTATTAGACCTGCAAAAACAATTTCTTTTTCCTCGAAATTATTCTCGTAGATTTCATAAGCCATTCTTTTGACTTTTTGCAAAACTGTGTCCTTATCTAAAATCTTTTTACCAGCCATAATCAATTCTGATTGGAATATTAACAAATTTAGGTATTTTTTCCTACCTTTGCTCAAAATTTTAAGATTAAAATTTAATTAAGCATATGGCAAAAATGTATGGTGCACAAAGAAATCAAATGCAACAAGCACCGAGTAATCCTTTAGCAATTAAGACTAAAAAAACCTCCATTGAAAAAAATAAATACATCATGTTATGCATGCGTCAATTATTTACAAGTCAATGGAAATATTCTGCAATTCCTTTATTATTAATTTTAGGAAATTTCGCTCTGAACTATTTCAAGGTATATAAAAATATCTGGATTTATATTTTTATTCTAATTGCCGTAATAGGGTATATTTTATTTTGGTTAATTCAATTTGCAGGAATAACTAGTTTAGCACAATACAAGCAATTATTTGATAAATATCGTTATGAAATTGATTCTCGTCAGATTTTAATGAAAATCTCAGAAAAAGAAGGGGGAGTAATTAAATGGGATATGATTCAAAAAGCTTATAAGGAAAAAGATGCTTATGTATTGGAGATGGCCAAATATCAATTTATTTATTTACCATTTTCGGCATTTAATAATGAAAATGACAAAAAATTAATGGATAAAATATTCCGTGATAAGGGGTATTTATCAGCATAAAATGGGAAGAATATTAGCCATTGACTATGGATTAAAAAGAACCGGTTTGGCTGTAACCGACCCATTAAAAATAATTGCAAATTCTCTAGATGCAGTAGCCACTCATGATTTGGTGAAATATCTAGAGAATTATTTTTTAAAGGAAGAGGTGGAAAGAGTCGTAATTGGTCTACCTAAAAATCTAAATAATGAACCTACGCATACAACAAAGCCCGTGGAAGATTTTGTTCAATTATTTAAGAAAAAATTTAAGATACCCATTGAAACGCACGACGAAAGATTTACAACAAAAATTGCTTTTCAATCCATGATTCAAAGTGGAGTTTCAAAAAAAGATCGAAGAAATAAAGGATTGATTGACCAAGTTTCTGCAACAGTAATTTTACAATCCTATTTAGAATCAATGAATTAAAATTTGTTTAAATTAGCAAATTGAATAACTCTAAAAAGTGAATTTTCTTAAAAG
>JBJOIA010000129.1:0-3309 GCA_046047395.1 Bacteroidota bacterium
TCTTGATTATAAAATTCGAAATTTTCCAATGGAAATAAATGTTCGATATTCTTTAAATCGCCCGTAATTAAATTGTCCATCGCAATTACATGATATCCTTCCTTGATAAATCTATCACATAAATGCGACCCTAAAAATCCTGCTCCTCCTGTAATTAATATTTTTTTCATGGTTAATTAATCTTTTTTCTCCCAATAGAAATATAAGTGAATCCTAATTCTTCCATAAATTTTAATTCATATAAATTTCTTCCATCAAAAATTACTTTATTTTTTAGGGAATTACTTATTTTTTCAAAGTCTGGCGTTCTAAATTGTGGCCATTCAGTAAGGATTACCAAGGCATCTGCATCCTCCACTGCTTGGTAAGGACTTTTGCAATATTCAATTTGCTCTCCGAAAATTTCTTTAACATTTTCCATCGCCTCTGGATCATAAACCGCAATTTTACATCCAAAATCTAATAAAGCTTTAATATTATAAAGTGCTGGAGCCTCTCTAATATCATCTGTATAAGGTTTGAAGGCTAAACCCCAAATTGCAATTTTTTTCCCTTTTATATTATTGCTAAAATAATTTTTTAAAGGTTGGATTAACTTAATTTTTTGCTCCTCATTTACCTGCATTACGCTTTCTAAAATTTTGAAATCATAATGAAAGTCTTTGGCAGTTTTACTTAATGCCTTTACATCTTTTGGAAAACAAGAGCCGCCGTATCCAACACCAGAAAATAGGAATCTTTTTCCTATCCTTGAGTCGCTTCCAATCCCTTTTCTAATTTCATCAACATTCGCTCCAACTAATTCACTTAGATTGGCAATTTCATTCATAAAAGTGATTTTCATTGCTAAAAATGCATTAGCAGCATATTTTGTCATTTCAGCACTGCGTTCATCCATGAAAATTATAGGATTCCCTTGTCTGACCAATGGGGCATATAATCGATTCATTATTTCCCTAGCCCTTTCAGATTCCGTACCAATTACCACTCTTTCCGGCTTCATAAAATCTTCCACGGCTACGCCCTCTCTTAAAAATTCAGGATTGGAGACAACAGTAAAATCAGTTTTTGCAGTTTTTGCAATTTCATTTTTAACCAATTCAGATGTGCCAACAGGAACGGTACTTTTATCAACAATTATGGTATATTTTTCTAAAAGCGGACCAATATCCTTTGCTACTTTTATTACATATTGTAAATCAGCAGAACCATCTTCTCCGGAAGGAGTAGGGAGTGCAAGAAATATTATTTCAGCATCCTTGATTCCCTCTTTTAAATTTGTAGTGAAGGATATTCTTTCTTCTTTTTTATTCCGAAGAAACATATCCTCTAAACCTGGTTCATATATTGGTAATTTATTATTGTTTAATGATTGAATTTTGTTTTCATTAATATCAATACAAACTACATTATTTCCAGTTTCTGCAAAACAAGTTCCCGTCACAAGACCTACGTATCCTGTTCCTATTACTGCTATTTTCATTTATGTATTTTAATGGTTAAGTAAAATTAATCAATTTTATGTATAATGATTTATCTTCATTCGATAATTATTGGAACGCCTATGTTCCCAGTTGGGGCATCAATTTTTAGCCAATTGGCTACAGTTGCGCTTATATCTTGGATATTAACCTGTTTTTTATAATTTGTTTTAGGAGTTTTCCAGCCATAAAATAATATCGGTACATGAGAATCATATTCGTAAATACTACCATGTGTGGTACCTTTTGAGCCTCCAATAAACCATTGTGATTTTAATAAAATCATTAGATCTCCTGATCGTAGTGGATGATATCCATTCTTTATTTTATCAGCCAAAATAGGATTGATATTTTCTTTTCCAATTTCTTTTAAATCTATTAATCTTGAAAAACCATCCATTCTTTTTAAACTCTCATATATCGTTTCAATGATTTCTGATTTGTTCAGATTGAATTTTTGGATATTCTCATGATTCAAATAAATTTGATTATTATCGTATGCTTTAATCAATTCTATATTACCAAATTTTGCATGCAAATTAGATTCAATTTTATTCTTTGCCTCTAAAAATTTGAATACTCCACCAGCCATTTTGAAATTATTTAAATAGCTTGGAACATCTGCAACAGCATGGTCTGCACTTAGAAAAACTAAATAATTTCCATTGCCTATCTCTTGGTCTAATTTATTCAATAATTTCTCTATTTCTAGGTCCAAACGAAGATAAACATCCTCAATTTCCACTGAATGTGGCCCAAAACTATGTCCTACATAATCAGTAGAAGAATAGCTTATTGCTAGAAAATCTATGGTATTTTTCTTTCCTAATTCTTCATTTTCTATTGCTTTGAACGCAAAATCTGTTACAATTGAATTTCCAAATGGACTTGTTAGAATATTACTTTCCTTTCTTCCTCCCGCATTTAAATCATGAGGGAATCCCGATTCCTTATTTCCTGCTATATAATTTTCATAATTATTTGCATCCTCAACTCCCATTCTATAGGTTTCTATAGGGTAAAGAGTATTCCAAGAATTTTCTAAATATTTTTCAGTTGGATTAGACGCATTTAATTTTTTCACCCATTCAGGTAATTCATTCATATAATAGGAAGAACTTATCCAGGTTCCCGTTTTTGAACTATACCAAAAAGCCCCATCCGCAGAATGCCCCCCTGGCAAAATAGAGCCTCTATCCTTTATGGAAACAGCTATTGTTTTAGATTTAAAATCTTGCGACAATTTTAATTGATCTGAAATGGTTGAGGTCCATAAATTTCTAGGGGACATCTGTCCATCAGATTCAGATGTTCCAACACCTGTGACAGTCTTATCCTCCACACAATACATCGATTCTCCTGTATTTACTTCTGTCCATTCATTTCCTACTATCCCATGAATTGCCGGAACGGACCCGGTATAGACAGAAGCATGTCCCGCCGCAGTTACGGTTGGTCCATACGAATAATATCCATTTTCGCAGTTTAGTCCTTGATTTCTTAATCGATTAAAGCCTCCATTACCGAATCTTTCTCCAAATCGATTTAGATAATCATATTTCATTTGATCTACAATAATTCCTATAACTAATTTAGGTTTTACAGGAATCGTTGTATCGGAATTTTTTCTATTTTTTTGGCCAAAAATTCCTAGGGAAATGAATAAACAAAAAATAATTAAATTAATTTTTTTCATTTTGGGATTGGGATTTTTTCTAATTGATTTTTAAATAATTTTTTATTTTGAATATCGAATATTTCAATTTCAAGACCATTGCTAATTATGAGGTAATTTGCTTTGTGGAATTCTTGGTATTGACTTATTTGA